>JBEKDV010000104.1:0-20158 GCA_050014175.1 Candidatus Solibacter sp.
TCACTAACGGCGCCAACCTCACGGTAGGTGGCAGTTACACCCAATCCTCCGTTATCCTCAGCCTCGATGGCGTCGGCACCAGCTTCCAGAGCGGAAGCTTCACCCAGGATGCCGCTTCCGCCGTGCGCATGACCAACACCGCCACGGCAACCGTCAATGGCTCGTTCACCAACAACGGCGGCGGCATCAATCTGCAAAGCGGCAGCGCGCTCACCATCAATGGCGATCTTCACCAAACCGCAGGCTCCGGCATCGCGCTGACCGACGGCAATACGCTCCTGCACGTGACCGGCGACCTGACCAATGGTGGCGCGATGCTCACTAACGGCGCCAACCTCACGGTAGGTGGCAGTTATACCCAATCCGCCGCCATCCTCAGCCTCGATGGAGTCGGCACGAGTTTCCAGAGCGGAAGCTTCACCCAGGATGCCGCTTCCGCCGTGCGCATGACCAACACCGCCACGGCAACCGTCAATGGCTCGTTCACCAACAACGGCGGCGGTATCAATCTGCAAAGCGGCAGCGCGCTCACCATCAACGGCGATCTAAACCAGACCGCAGGCTCCGGCATCGCGCTGACCGACGGCAATACGCTCCTGCACGTGACCGGCGACCTGACCAATGGTGGCGCGATGCTCACCAACGGCGCCAACCTCACGGTAGGCGGCAGTTATACCCAATCCGCCGCTGTCCTCAGCCTCGATGGCGTCGGCACCAGCTTCCACAGCGGAAGCTTTACCCAGGATGCCGCTTCCGTTCTGAGAATGACGAATAGCGCCAGTGTGAGTGTGGATGGCCAGTTCCTCAATAATGGCGGCATCGTTACCCTGCAGAGCAGCACCAAGGTTACGGTGGACGGAACCACAATCAACGATGGCACAGTCATCGTGGATGTGAGCGCAGCTTGGGTGAGCAACGGCGACGTTACCAACAACGGCGACATTTACATCGCCGGTTCTTTCGATGCCGGCTCGAACTTCTACGTCCAGGATCAGGGCACCACCATGGTAAATCCGGGAGCCATATTGACCGCGGGCGCCGTCACGATCGATGGCGGCCTGCTGACGGGTACCGGCACGATTGCAGGCTCCGTGGTCAATAGCGCGACGGACGATCCCGGCGCATTGGCTCCACAAACCATTCTCGGCGGCTACATCCAAACACAAGACGGCTTGCTCAACATCGAACTCGGCGAGAATAGCGGTTTTGCCAGCTTAGACATTGGCGGCAACGTCACGCTGTCCGGCCAGTTGGACGTTCTTCTTTATACCGGCTTCGATATGCACCTGGGCGATGTTTTTCCGATCCTGCAATTCGACAACGGCACGCTCTCCAGCGGCACGAATTTCACCGCGACTAACTTCCCAATCTGGAACGGCTTGACGTTTCAGGAGGTCGTAGAGCCTCACGAGATCGACCTTGTGGCGATTAGCGCCACCGACAATGAGGCGCCCGAGCCATCGACCCTGATTTTGCTGCTCTCGGCGCTCTCGCTTGGAGCTATCGGCCGGCTGGGATGTAGACGACGTACCCGGCGGTAGTGGTCCGGCCTTGCGTCGCGAAATGCCCCGCCGCCCGGATCTTCTATCCGCGCAGCCTTTCCGTAATCGTCACCGGCGCTCTCAGGCGGAACGTCACCCGCGTCTCCGAGGGCAGCGTCGCCGCATTCACGCGCGTCGCCATCACCGTGCCCGCGCCCGCACCGCCGCCGACGCCCGCGCCGATCGCCGCGCCCTTGCCGCCGCCCGCAATCGCCCCGATTACCGCGCCCAGCGCCACCCCTCCGCCAATCTTCTCCGCGTCCTGCTGCCGCGTCTGTTCCGCCCGCCGCTCGAACCCGTCCGTCTGGATCGCCACCGTTTGCCCATCCGACGTGCGCAGCCGCGCCAACTCCACCGTCAGCCCCGCCACGCCCCTCATGCGCCCTCCCCTATCGCTCGCCACCACACGGCCTTCCACCCGCGCCCCGCGCTCGGCGATGACAAAGCCGTCCACCACAAGCTCCCTGTCCAGCGTTGCGGTGAACGAATCGCCCGGCAGATTCCGCTCCGATGTGAGCCCGTCGACAAGGCGCACCGGAATCAACATCCCGGCGTTCAGCGTAACCCTGTGTGGCTCGGGCGGAGCGGGCGGTGGCGGCGGAGTCGCGTTCTCCGCCTCAAGGCGCGCGGGTGGAACTGGTTGCGGTGCAGGCTCTGCGGACGCGGAGGCAGGCTCCGCGGGCACAGGTGCGGGCGCGGCGGATATGGGAGCCGCCGGCATGGGCTCCGTCGGCGTGGGCATCGGAGGAGCACCCGGTTGGCTCGCCGACAACACTTCGGCCCGAGGTTGGTGCACCGCCGCACGCTGCGCGCGTGCCGGCTTGGGCGCCTCGCGTACCGGTTTCACCGGCTCCACCGGAGATGGTTTGTCCGGCACGTCCGTGGCGCGCGCATCCACCGGCTCCACGGCAGGCGCGGCAGGCGTGGCCGGCCCGGTCGCCGGCGGCGCTTGCACTTGCGCCACCACCGGTGCCGTACCTGTTTGCGGCACTAGCGCCACCTTCATGATCACCGCGCCCCCCATGGCGCCGGCAGCTAGCAGAATTACAATGTGCAGCGGCTTCATTCCATCAACCCCTTACACTTCCCAGTGACGGACCCAAGCCCCGCCGCGTTTCAGGTTCCCGGTCCCCATCGGGCGCGCCCGCGTCCCGTTTTCGCCCCGATGTTAAAATCGGATCAGCGCCCCCATGCAGGCTTTCCCCGCACAATTCTCGATCGGCCCGGTGAAGCTCGCCCCCGCCACCGTCCTCGCGCCCATGGCCGGCGTGACCGACACCGTATTCCGCCGTTTCATTCGCAATCTCGGCGGCTGCGGCCTCATCATGACCGAGTTCACCAGCTCGCACGGCGTCAGCGCGTCGCTCAAAACCCGCAAGCCCAATAAGACCCTCCAGCGCTATCTCTGCTTCGACCCCGACGAGCATCCCATCTCCGCCCAGCTCTTCGGCGCCGACCCCGCCACTCTCGCCGAAGCCGCCCGCGTCTGCCAGGACCTCGGCTTCGACATCCTCGACCTCAACTTCGGCTGCCCCGTCAACAAGGTCGTCAAGTGCAACGGCGGCAGCGGCCTGCTCCGCGATCTCCCGCTGGTCGGACGCCTCCTCCGCGCCGTCCGCGCCGCCATCACCATCCCCTTCACCATGAAGTACCGCGCCGGCTGGAACGATAACGACCTCGTCGCCGTCCCCATGGCCAAACTCGCCGAGGATTGCGGCCTCGACGCCATCGCCCTCCATCCCCGCACCCGCGAGCAGGGCTACGCCGGCAAGGCCGATTGGAGCCGCATCGCCGCCGTCAAAGCCGCCGTCAAAATCCCCGTCATCGGCAATGGCGATATCGTCACCCCAGAGGACGCCGTCCGTATGGTCCGCGAAACCAGTTGCGACGCCGTCATGATCGGCCGCGGCGCCAGCTCCAATCCCTGGATCTTCCGCCAGATTCAGCAGTACCTCGCTACCGGCGCCTACGACCAGCCCACCCACCACGACCGCTACCGCATGATGCGCGACTATTACGACATGTTGATCGGCCGCGCCGACCACGATACGGTCGGGAAAATGAAACAGTTCGCCACTTACTTCACCCACGGCGTGCGCCACGGCGCGCAACTCCGCGCCGCCATCTACGCCGTGCACTCTTCCGCCGCCATCCTCGATCTGGTGGACGCTTTCTTTAATACCGAACCGGTTCTCGCTCCATGAAAAAAGTTCAGCTCATCACCGATGGCGCCTGCCTCGGCAATCCCGGACCCGGCGGTTGGGCCGCCGTCCTCCGCTTCAACCAATTAAAGAAGGAAATGTGGAACTCCCAGAAGCACACCACCAATAACCGCATGGAACTCACCGCCGCCATCGAGGGCCTGAAGTCCCTCAAGGAACCCTGCGAAGTGGAGGTCGTCACCGATTCCGAGTACGTCAAAAACGGCATCACCGCCTGGATCCACGGCTGGAAGCGCAAGGGCTGGCTGACCGCCGCCAAGAAACCGGTCGTCAACCAGGATCTCTGGCAGGCCCTCGACGAACAGGTCAACCGCCACAAGACCACCTGGACCTGGACCAAGGGCCACGCCAACCACGCCGACAACAATCGCTGCGACGAACTCGCCACCCGCGCCGCCCGCGAGCAATCATCATCCCGCTGACAGGGGTCTGCGTCGCACCCTCCAGCCGGCCTAGCCGGCAGCGGCCGGCAGCGCGGAGAATTGGGGTTGGTACGCCGCATGCTATCGTGAAAGATAGTGTCTTCGCCACTCAATTTCCATCTGGAGCAATATGATGGGCCGCTCGACCTGCTCTTGGACCTGATCCGCAAGCAGCAAATCGACATTAAGGACATCCCCATCGCCACCATCACGTCTCAGTACCTTGAGTACATGGAAAAGGCGCGGGAAATGGACATCGATCTGGGCGCCGAGTTCGTCTACATGGCGGCCACCCTGATCCACATCAAGTCCAAAATGCTGCTGCCGCGCGACCCGGCGCTGGCGGCGGAAGGCGACACGCCGGACGATCCCCGGCAGGAACTGGTGGACCGCCTGCTGGAGCACGAACGCTTCAAAAACGCCGCCGAAATGCTGCAGCAGAAGCGTATGATCGAGGAAAACGTCTGGAGCAACCCGCAGATCAAGTCTTTCGTGTCGGAAGACGACGATCCGGGCCTGGCGATCACGCTTTTCGACCTCGTCAAGGCGTTCGGCGAGATGCTGGAGCGCGTCAAGAACCGCCCCGTGTACGAAGTCGAATCGGCCGATGTGACGGTGGCCGATATGGTCCGCTACCTGCGCGACCAGTTCCTGCAGGTGGGCGCGGACCAGCCGGTGTTCATCATGCGCGTCTTCGAGCTGCAGCGCTCGCGGCGCGCCATGATCGCCCTGTTCCTGGCCGTACTGGAAATGGTACGGATGCAGGCCGTGGTGGTGACCCAAAAGGATTTATTCGGCGAAATCGCCCTCCAGCGGCATGGCAGCTTCGACCAGGTTTTCGCTAGCGAGCAGCCCGTGTCCGCCATCGACAAAGACTATATCTGATATCAAGCATGGAAGAACTGGAAACATTCCCGCGGGGCGCAAGCCCGGAACCTGAACCGGTGGTCGAAGCGCCCGCCGAAGACGCCGCGCCCGAGCCCGCCTTCTCGGTGGATGAGCTGATGGCCACGCGCGAGGTCCCTCTCGACGACACTCCCGCCCCCGTCTCCCAGGAAGACTCGCAGATCAAAGCGATTCTGGAAGCCGTCGTCTATGTGGCCGAGGAGCCTCTCACCCTGACGCAGATCGCGGCATCCCTGCAACAGCCCGCGGAGCGCATACAGGACCTGCTCAACCAGTTGATCGCGGAATTCGACCAGCCCGGCCACGGCGTCTCCATCCGTGAAGTGGCCGGCGGCTACAAGATGGCCACCAAGCCGGAACATCACGAGGCCGTACGCAATTTCGTCAAGAGCCTCAAGCCGCCCTTGAAGCTCTCGCTTCCAGCCCTGGAAACCCTGGCCGTGATCGCTTACAAGCAGCCCGTCACCGGCCCGGAGATCATGGAGATCCGCGGCGTGCAGGGTGGCGGCGTACTCAAGACGCTGCTCGACCGCAAGTTGATCGCCGTCGCCGGCCGCAAGAACGTCATCGGCAAGCCGATGTTGTACAAAACCACCAAGGAATTCCTGATCCAGTTCGGTCTGAAGGACCTGAGCGAGTTGCCCTCACTGAAGGAATTCGAAGAGATCCGCCGCATGGCCTTCTCGGATAGCGAAGCGCCGGCGCAGGAAGCAGTCGAAGCCGCAGCCGCGCCCGAAGCCGCCGCCGAACCCACCCTGGCAGCGCCCGCCGTGGAGGCGGTCGCGGAGACAAACGAAGCCACGCCCGAACCCACGCCGGAAGCCACGCCGCTAGCACCGGACGCGGAATCCGCGTCCAACGAGGAAATCTAGTGCCCGAAGAACGTCTGCAGAAGATCCTCTCCCAAGCCGGAGTCGCCTCGCGGCGCCAGGCCGAGAAGATCATGCTGGAAGGCAGAGTTACGGTGAACGGCACGGTCGTCACCGAGCTCGGCAGCAAAGCCAATCTCGAAACCGACCACATCAAAGTGGACGGCAAGCTGATCCGCGCCCCAAAGAACCTGATCTACATCGTGCTCAACAAGCCCAACAACACCATGACCACGGTGAGCGATCCCGAAGGCCGGGCCACGGTCATGGACCTGCTCCGCGGCGTCAAGGAGCGCGTGTATCCGGTGGGGCGCCTGGACTATCACAGCGAAGGCCTCCTGCTGTTGACCAACGACGGAGAAATGGCCAACGCCATCATGTCCGCCCACTCCCACCTGGCCAAGACTTACGTGGTGAAAGTTACCGGTCTGTTGACCGGCGACCAGGAACAGGAGTTTCGCGACGGCATTCCGCTGATGGGGCGCCGTACCCTGCCGGCGGGCCTGCGCCTCGTCCGCAACGCCGCCAACCCATGGTACGAAATCAAGCTCACCGAAGGGCGCAATAACCAGATCCGCCTGATGTTCAAGCATCTGGGCAAGCTGGTGGAGAAGCTCAAGCGCGTGCGCATCGGCCCGCTCGATCTGGGGTCGCTGAAACCGGGAGCATTCCGCTATCTCACCGAAGACGAAGTGGAAAAGTTGAAGCGCGCCATCAAGCGCTCCAGCGAGTCCAAACCCGTATGAACCGGATCTCGGAAATCCTCCGCAACGCCCGGACCATCGCCGTGGTCGGCCTGTCGGGAAAGCGCTTTCGACCCAGTTACGGCGTGGCCGAGTACATGCAGCGCTCCGGCTACCGCATCATTCCGGTGAACCCGCGGGAGCGGCAGGTGCTGGGCGAAACCAGTTACCCGGATCTGGACGCCGTCCCCGAAGCCATCGATATCGTGGATATTTTCCGCCGCTCGGAATTCGTGCCGGAGATCGTGGAAGCGGCCATCCGCAAAGGGGTGAAGGTCATCTGGATGCAGGAAGGCGTCGTCCACGAAGACGCCGCGCGCCGTGCCCTGGAAGCCGGCCTCGCCGTGGTGATGGACCGCTGCATCCTCAAAGACCACCGCCGCCTGGGATTGTAGAAACTGAAAAAAGCACCTCTCGCCAAGACGCAAGGCTCGCAAAGAAGAAAATCCAACTGTTGGTTTTCCTTGGCGATCTTCTCGCTTTGCGTGAGACCGCCTTTCCTGCACGCTATTGCACCGTCAGACTCGCCGTTTGACTCGCGCCGCCGGCTGTCGCCGTGAACGTGACCACGCCCGTAAAGCGGGTGGTGGCAATCGTGAACGCCGCCGAACTCTGCCCCTGCGCAACAATCACGAAGGGCGGCGAGGTCGCCGTGAGAGGCTTACTGCTCTGTAAATCCACGAGGACGCCGCCCGCCCCGGCGGCGCCGGTGAGCGTGACCGTACCCTGCGTGTTGCTCCCGCCCGTGACCTGATTCGGCGAGATCGTCAGGCTGGAGAGCGTCACCGCGGCCGGAGGATTCACCGTCAGCAAGACCGTCTGCGACGCCCCGTTGTAGGTTGCGGTAATCGATACCGTGCGCGCGGCGGATACCGCCGAAGTCGTCAGCGTAAACGTCTGCAAAGTCTGCCCGGCGGGGACGGTGACCGGCGAAACCCGCACCGCGGCATCGCCCGATTGCAGCGTGACCGTGGCGCCCGTCAACGGCGCGGCGTCGGCCAGCGTCACCGTACCGCTGACGGAATTCCCGCCCACCACCGCGCTCGCGCCCAGGGCCAGTTGGAGCGGCGGCAGCACATTAAGCGTCGCCGACAGTGTAATGTGGCCCAGCGTGGCCGTCAGGGTGACCGTCTGCGGGCTCGTCACGGCCTGCGTCGCGATGGGGAAATTCGCCGAACTCGCGCTGAAGGGCACGGTGACCACCGCCGGAACACTCACCTTGTTGTTGTCGCAGGTGAGCGGGACGTTGACGCCCCCCGCCGGGGCGTTGCCGGTGAGCGCCACCGTGCCGGTGAGATTCCTTCCGCCCAAAATGGACCCGACTGAAACCGAGAGCGCCGCCAGTTGCACCGTGCTGGCCGGATCGATCTCCAGCGGCGCGGTCTGCGTCACTAGGCCCACCTGCGCCGTAATCGTGGCATTGACGGTCGCCGAGACCGCCTGGGTGGTAATCGTCGTCTGCACCGAGGCTGCGCCTTGCGGAATGCTGACCTGCGGACTTACCTGCGCGGCCGCACTATTGCTGTGCAACCCCACCGCAAAACCGCCGGTGCGCGCCACGCCGTTCAGCCCGACGGTCAACGTCGCGCTGTCTCCCGCATTCAGAAAGGTGGGCGATAGCGTGAGCGAAGCCAGCCGCAGGGCGCTCGCCGCCATCAGGTTCATCTGAAACGTGACCACGTTGGCGGCATTTTCGTCGGCCACGAGGGAGAGCGATACCGCGCCGGCGCCGTCCAGATCCGGCGGCAGCACCAGATTGACCTGATCCAGGCCGAAAAAGCCCGGCGCCGCGCCGGCGTATTCCACCGTGAGGGAATAGCGGTCGCCCGCCGTATCCTGCGCCAGTGCGGTCACCGTATCGGCGTAGCGCAGACCCGTGCCGTAAACGGCGATCCGGGTGCGTGGATCGCTGCCGTTTTCCGGGGTCTGCACCAGGAAGGGCGCGGGCTGGTACGTCACCGCGTTGAGGATCGCGCCGGGTCCGGAGCCGCTGGCGTCTGTGGTGAATACGCCGGGAGCCGAGGCGCCCAGCAGCGCCGTGCCGCTGTTCGTCGATCCCGACGCCGTCGAGAGGATCACTACGGTCGCCGTCCCCGCTGTCAGTCCGCCCGGCACCACCAGGTTGATTTGTCCCGGCGAGACATAGAACAGCGGCGCCAACACGCCGTTGATGGTGACGCTGGTAGAAGCCAGTACGGTGGGCAGTTGCCCGTTGGCGTCGAGCGTGGCCGATGCGGTCGCTCGCGAAAGATTGCTGCCGAAAATCGTGGCCAGCGAATCCGGCGCGATGGCGCTGCCATAGCTGGCCGCGTTGACCACGGAAAAGGTCGTGGATTGCGCCAACACAGCCGGAGCCGCGAGAAACGTAAGAAGAACCACCGAAACGGCCGGACGCCTTGCCTGCATATAGAATTGACGCGCGGCGCGGCCAAAAGGACCAATCCGACCCGATACAATTGGATGGAGGAATGGCGTTTGGAGAACAAGGAAATCGCGCGCGTGCTCTGGGAAACCGCCGATCTCATGGAGATCGCCGCCGAAAACTCGTTCGCCATTCGTAGCTATCGCAACGGCGCCACCGCCGTGGAAGGCTACCCGGAGCGCATCGTCGATATCCTGCGCGACCCCGAACGTAAGGTTACGGACATTCCGGGCATCGGCAAGGGCCTCGCGGTCGTGCTGGCCGAAATCGCCGAACGCGGTTCCTGCGAGCGCCGCGATCTGCTGCTCGCAAAATTCCCGCCCACCGCGCTCGAGTTCCTCAAGATCCAGGGCCTCGGCCCCAAGAGCATCGCGCTCATCTTCGAGCACTTCCGCATCTCTACCATCGACGAACTGGAGCGCCTCTGCCAGGAACAGAAGCTGCGCACCCTGCCGCGCATGGGCGCCAAGCTGGAGGAAAAGGTGCTGCGCTCCATCGCCGGGTATCGCCAGCGCACCGGACGGTACCTGTTGAGCTATGCCGAAGGCGTGGCCGAAGAACTCGGCGACGTGCTGCGCCAGGTGCCGGGTGTGGATGCCGTGACCCCCGCCGGCAGCTTGCGCCGCGGACGGGAGACGGTGGGCGATCTCGATCTGCTGGTGACCGGCCCCTCCGCCACCGACGCGCTCGCCAGGTTTGTCGCCTACCCGCGGGTGGAGGAGGTGCTCGGCCACGGCGAGAACAAGGCCAGCGCCAAAGTGGGCCGCGAAGGCTTGCAGGTGGACGTCCGCGCCTTGCTGCCGGAGAGCTTCGGCGCCGCCATGCAATACTTCACCGGCAGCAAGGATCACAACGTGGCCATCCGCACGCGCGCCGTGAAAATGGGCCTCAAGCTCAGCGAGTATGGCCTGTTCCGCGTGGCCGACGACGCCCGCATCGCCGGCGATACCGAGGAGGGCATCTACGTGGCGCTGGGCCTGGCGTGGATCCCGCCCGAACTGCGCGAGAACACCGGCGAAATCGAAGCCGCCGAACAGGGACGCCTTCCCGAGTTGGTGGAACTCGGCCACATCCGCGGCGACCTGCACATGCACACCACCGAGACCGATGGCCGCGCCACCCTGGAAGAAATGGCCGAGGCGGCGCGCCAGCGCGGTTACGAGTACATCGCCATCACCGACCACTCCAAGGCGCTTTCCATGACCAATGGCCTGGACGAAAAGCGCGTAGTGGAGTTCGCCCGCCGCGTGCGCGAGATCAACCGCATCGGCCTGGGCATCCGCGTCTTCAGCGGCATCGAGTGCGACATCCTCAAGGACGGCGCCATGGATCTGGCCGATGACGCACTGGCCGAGCTGGACCTGGTGATCGGCAGCGTGCACAGCCACATGAACCAGGAGTCGGGCGAGATGACCGACCGCCTGCTGCGCGCGCTCGAGTGTCCTCACCTGCGCATCGTGGGACACCCCACCGGCCGCATCCTGCTGCACCGCGACGCGTTCCCCTTCGATTTCGACCGCGTCGTGGCGGAGGCGGTGCGCCGCGGCGTCTGGCTGGAAATCAATGCCAGCCCGGAGCGCCTCGACCTCAACGGCACGCTGATCCGCACCGCCCGGGCCAAGGGCGCGAAATTCACTATTTCCACCGACGCGCACCATCCCAAACAACTGGCCAACATGCGCTACGGCGTGGTTACGGCGCGCCGCGGCTGGCTGGGACCGGACGACATTTTGAACACCCGCGGCGCGGACGAGTTCGCCCGCGCCATCCAATCCAAATCATGAAAATCATCAGTTCCAAACAGGTATACGGCTGCAACCTCTTCCGCGTCACCGAGGACGTGGCGGTCGACCCCAAAACGAAATTCCAGATCAAACGCAGCGTGGTCCGGCATATCGGCAGCGCGGTGATGATGGCCGTCGACGCCAAGAAGCGCGTGCTCCTGGTGCGCCAGTATCGCCTGCCCGCGGACAAGTATCTGTGGGAGCTGCCCGCGGGACGTCTCGATCCCGGCGAGAAGCCGTTAGAGGCGGCCATACGCGAATTGAAGGAAGAGACCGGCTACAAAGCGCAGAAGTGGAGCAAGCTCGCCTCGTTCTGGGTGAGCCCCGGCTTCGTGCGGGAGCGCATGACCATCTTCCTCGCCGAAGATCTCACCGCCGGCGAGGCCACTCCCATGGACGACGAGCGCATCGAAACCCGCTGGTTCAAACGCAAGGAACTGGCTAAGATGATCGCCGGGGGCGAGATCGAAGACGCCAAGACGATCGTCGGCTTCCTTACCTGGCGTCACAGGTAGCGTAGGCGTCCCGCCTGCCATGCCGGTATTCGTACCGGCATTCTTCGCTAGAACCTCGGCAAGGACGCCGGCGTGGCCAGCGCGAAAGGTCGCTCTACGGATTTTTCTTCCCCGGCAGCGATGCTGGATTTTCGTGCGTACGCTCTTTGAATTGGCCCCTGAGCGACGACGCCAGCGAAACCGCCGACTCGCCGAACTTGTCGCGCAACCGGTCCGCCGCGGCCAGCGTCTGCTTCCACTTTTCGTGGCGCGCTTCGCCCAGCAGATCCATCTGCTCGCCGCCTTCCGCCCAGCCCGCGGCATGCACGCCGAGCAGGCGCACGGTGGCGCCGGCCTTCCAGTTGCGCCGGAACAGCTCGCGGATTTCCGCGAAGATTTCGGTGTCGAGATCGGTGGCGCGCGGTAGCGAGTGCGCGCGCGTGAAGGTGGAGAAATCCGAATAGCGCAGCTTCAGTTGCAGCGTGCGTGCCTGCAAGTTGTGCTCGCGCAACCGCCGGCCCACCATCTCCGAGAGGCGCGCCAGGGTGGATTCGATGCGGTCCAGATCCGCCGTATCCTCGTTGAAGGTGTGCTCGTGGCTGATGGATTTCGGGCCTTCGTCCACGCCGATCTCGCTGTCGAACCAGCCGCCGGCGTCCAACCCGCGCGATTTCCCAGCTAGCGCCAGTCCCCACTTGCCGAAGCGTTGTTCCAGGAACGCCTCGTCCAGCCGCGCCAGGTCGCCCACCTTGCGTATGCCGACCGCGTGCAGATTCTTCTCCGTCACCTTGCCCACGCCCGGCACTTTGCGCACGTCCAGCGGCGCCAGGAACGCGGCCTCCTGTCCCGGGATAATCCATAGCACACCGTTCGGCTTGGCCTGGTCGGAGCTGATTTTGGCCACCAGGCGCGATGCCGCGATGCCGATGGAGCAGTTCAGGTTGGTCGCCGCCTTCATGCGTTCGTGCAGCAGATGCGCCGCCTTGAGCGGCGGTCCGTAGAGCCGTTCGGTGCCCGTGATGTCGAGGTAGGCCTCGTCGATCGACGCCATTTCCACCAGCGGCGAGAACGCGGTGAGCACGTCGTGAACCTTGTGGGAATACTCGCGATACCGCTCCGGGTGCCCGTCCACGAAGATGGCTTGCGGGCACATCTTGTACGCTGTGCGCAATGGCATCGCCGAGTGCACGCCGAACTTGCGCGCCGCGTAAGAGGCGGCCGACACCACCCCGCGTTCGTCGGGCCGCCCGCCCACCACGACGGGCTTGCCTTTCAGCGTCGGGTCGTACAACTCTTCCACCGAGACGAAGAACGCGTCCATATCGACGTGGAAAAAGGTCTTCATTGGCGGGGAAAGCCGGCTTCTCCGGCGGAGTCTCTTCCATCACAAATGCTTGCGCGCCAGGGTGCGTTTCACGCCTTCGGGGTCGTGGGCGATTACGGCTAGATACGCGCGGGCCGGCTGGTCCGGCTCACAGCGTCCCTGTTCCCAATCGCGCAGAGTGCCGAGCGGGATGTGATACCGCACCGCAAATTCCTCCTGTGTCAGGGCCAGGGCTCGGCGTAAGGTTTTGGTCCGCGGTACGCGGCGGGCGGCCCGGAACTGCTCGGGCGTCATGGGCCGCGCGTCCGGATCGCTCATCGCCGCGGCCGTAACCTCCTCGTCGGTCATGGCCCGCAAGCGCGCCCAATCCGTCTTGTCTTCAAGCGGCTTGGCGGAGCCGTCAGGCAACACCTGAACCAGCGTTCCGTCACTCCGCCGTTTGGCTACGATAGTATTCTTCTTGCTCATGCTTCGTTGCTCTTCGTGCCGAGATGATGCGTGTGAGTTCGCCTCGCTCCGTATAAACCACCGTCAGAATAACGTCGTTGACCATTCCCGTGATGACGTACCTGATCTCGCCTGGCGCACTATCAAAATCACGCCGCTCAAAGGCGAACACATCGTCGAACACACGACGCGCCACCTCGAAGCTGACGCCGTGTTTTACCAGGTTGCTTTCGGCTTTGGCGGCGTCCCACTCGAATTCGCCTTCGTCCATAATGTACGGTCTACCCGTAGTTCTTGTCAAGTCGGGCGAACGGTGCGCCAGGCGCTCTCCCCTCACACCACCACCAGCGCCCACTTCCCCTTGTGCCGCACCTCGCGGACCGCCGGCAGCGCGGCGCGCACCTGTTCCACCTCGTGCGCTTCGAAGCCGGAGGCCAGCAGCACACCGCCCGGCTTGCGCACGCGCACCAGATCCTCGGCCAGCGCCGCGATCGCTTCGGGACTGATGTTGGCCATCACCAGGTCCACCGCGCCCGCCGCCACCGCATCCACCGAGCCCACAAACCCTTCGCCGGCGATTTCCACCGCCACCGGGTCCGTGTCGCAAGCCGTCACCTTTCCCGCCCCGAGCAACTTCGCCGCCTTCGCCAGAATGCCGCTCCCCGTGCCCACGTCCAGCACGCTCATGCCGGGTTGCAGATAATCTTCCAGCGCCTCCATGCACAGCCGCGTAGTCTCGTGAACGCCGGTTCCGAACGCCATCCCCGGATTCACCGCGATGCGCAAGCGGCCTTCGGGCGCCGGGTCGTCGCGCCACTCCGGCACCAGGAAGAAGCGCCGCCCCACTTCCATGGGCTGCAACAGGTCGCGCGCGGACTGCACCCAGTCGCGCACCTCTTCTTCGCGCTCGCGCGCGCCGGGGAAGAGTTCCGCCAGCGCGGCCCGATTGGCGCCGTCCTCGAAGAAGGATCGGACCGTTTGCGCGTTGAGTTCCACGATGCCGGCCGAGCCCTGCTCCCACAGCTCCGCAATGAGCAGGTCGCGGTCTTCCGGATCGCAATCGATTTCGAGAGAGAACATGTCCGAACCATCGCGCGTATGTGCCAGGTGCTATTTTGGAATTACACCCGACATGAAGCTACAAGGTATTTTCCCACCAATTGCTACCCCGTTCGACCACAATGGAAACATTTACCTCTCCAAGATTCAGCACAACGTGGAGAAGTGGAACCTCACGAGCCTATCCGGCTACGTCGTGATGGGCTCTACCGGCGAGAGCGTGATGCTCATGCCGGAGGAAAAGTACACCGTCTGGGAACAGGTCGCGAAGTACGCCGCGCCGGAGAAGTTGCTGATCGCCGGCACGGGCGCGGAGAGCGTGCGCGAAACCGTGCTGCTGACCAATCGCGCCGCCGAAATGGGCTACAAGGCGGCCATGGTCCGCACGCCGCATTACTACAAGAACCTGATCAACCGCACCGACGCGCAGATGCTCTACTTCCGCGCCGTGGCCGACCAGTCCAAAATCCCGCTGATCATCTACAACTGGCCGCAGACCACCGGCGTGGATATAACGGTAGAGGCGGTGGTCGGGCTGAGCGAACATCCCAACGTCATCGCCATCAAGGAAAGCTCGGGCAACCTGGAAAAAGTGATGCAGATGATCCGCGAGGTGAAGCACGGATTCCAGGTGCTGGTGGGCTCCGCTCCCACACTGTGGCCGTCGCTGTTGATGGGCGCCTGCGGAGCCATCCTGGCCTACGCTAACGCCGCGCCGTATTCGGTGATCGCCATCTGGGAAGCCTATAAGACGCGCGAGGAGGTGGCCGGCCTGGACTGGCAGAACCGCATCGGCCGCGCGTCGGCGCTGGTGACCTCGAAGTACGGCGTCCCCGGCCTCAAATACGCCATGGACCTCAACGGCTACTACGGCGGGCCGCCGCGCCTCCCCTTGATTGTGCCCACGCCGGAAGCGAAACGCGAAATCGAAGAGGCATTCCGCGATCTGAAGGGGTAGCGGCAGGCGCCAAAACAGGAAATTTCATGAACCGAAAATCCCCGTTCGATTTGTTGGTAACCGCGGCGTTGAACGTGCTGGCAGTCACCGCTTTTTCGCCGGCGTCGTCCGGCGCCGAGCCCATCGCAGTGGCGCCCGCCAAGATGCCGCGCACGGGCGCGGTGGATGAACGCTTTCAGTCGTTCAATGTGGAGATGGTGGAAGTCACCGGCGGGCGATTCTGGGCCCCTTACAAGTCCAGCGCTGCCCCGGAAGCCGCGCCGGCGGCGAAACTCGCCACGCCGGGCCTCGATCCCGCCGCGTTTCGCATGCGCGCGCCCACCGATCTGGCCAACTCGCGCCTGCGCAAACTGGCGGCGGCCCTGGGACCGGCTTACGTGCGCGTCAGCGGCACCTGGGCGAATTCCACCTATTTCCACGATTCCGACGCTCCGCCGCCGGCCACTCCACCGGCGGGATTTGGCGGTGTGCTGACGCGCTCCCAATGGCGGGGCGTGGTCGATTTTTCGCGCGCGGTGAACGCCGAAATCGTCACTTCGTTCACCATCAGCGATGGCGTGCGCGACACCAAAGGTGTCTGGATTCCCGATCAGGCGCGCAAGTTCCTGGCCTTCACCAAGGCCAGCGGCGGCACCATCCGGGCGGCGGAATTCTTCAACGAGCCGACGTTTCCATCCCAGGGCGGGGCGCCCAAGGGCTATGATGCCGCGGCCTATGGACGCGATTTTGCGGTCTTTCTCCCCTTTGCCCGAAAGACTGCCCCGGACATGCTGATTCTCGGCCCCGGATCCGTGGGCGAGGCGTGGTCCGTGGCGGCGGCGATGTCCCTGGTGAAGAGCGAGGACATGCTGACGGCCACCGGCCGCGGCTTGGACGCGTTCTCTTATCATTTCTACGGCGCCGTTTCCAAACGCTGTGCTGTCATGGGGTCAACCATGCAGACCAGTCCGGAAGCCGCACTCTCGGAGGAGTGGCTGTCCCGCCCGGACCGCGACGTGGCCTTCTACTCGGCCCTTCGCGACCGCTTTGAGCCGGGCAAACCGCTTTGGCTTACGGAGACCGCCGAGGCAGCCTGCGGCGGCAACCCGTGGGCGGCGAGTTTTGTCGACAGCTTCCGCTACCTGGACCAGCTTGGCCGGTTGGCTAAACGCGGCGTCCAGGTGGTGGCGCACAATACCCTGGCAGCCGGCGATTATGGTCTGATCGACGAGGCTACGCTGGCGCCGCGGCCCAACTATTGGTCCGCCCTGTTGTGGCACAACCTGATGGGCAAAACGGTGCTGGATGCCGGAACCTCGCCAGCGCCAGCCGTGCATCTCTATGCCCACTGCCTGCGCGATCATCCGGGCGGCGTGGCGCTCCTGGCCATCAACACCGATCGCGAGGCATCTCATGACCTTGCATCTCCCATACCTTCCGAACGCTACACTCTGACCGCCAAGGACCTCCTCGGCACGAGTGTCGAACTGAACGGGAGCGAACTGAAACTTGGCGCGCAAGATGCCATGCCGAAGATAACGGGCAAGCGCTCCGGCGCGGGACAGGTGACGCTTGCGCCGGCCACGATTACCTTCCTGGCTTTCCCGAATGCCGGCAATGCGAGTTGCCTGATTGTAGAGTAGCCCTTCAGGGCTGCCATGCCCCCATTCCCGGGGGCATTCTTCCGCTTTCCCGTGCTTATCTTGCGCCCAGCAGATTCTCGATCAAGGCGCGCTCGATTCGCCAGTAGCCGGACGCCCGTGCGCCTTCGCTGCGAAAGGCGCCGGAAGTCAGAAAACCGCTCAAGTCGGCCGGGTTCGGCTTCTGGTGTTCCCGCGCGATCATCTCGCGGAGCAGGCCGGTGGTCTTGTTCAGGTCCGCGGCCAGGGCGGTGGCGTCGGTATTGGTGGCGCAGCGGACATTCAGTTTGGCGGCGAAGTGATCGCCTTCCTGGACGATGAACAAGGTCACCGTCCGGGCGCGCTCCAGGCTGCGCGCGAACATCTGTGTGCCGGGCGGCAGGCTCTGTCCGGATTTCACCACCGAGGGCGGAATGGAAAGCCAGATGGGCGCGTTGGGGATTTCGGCGTCGGACCGGCCGTCCACGTCATTCATGCGCAGCGCCGCCACATCGTCGTCGCTCACCGCCATCGCCATGATGTCCGATTGCAGGGGGAAGAAGGAAATCCGCTTTTCGGGCATGCTGCCCGGCATCTTGCAGAAGGAATTATTGCACCGGCCGTCGTTGCCCAACACGTAGCTCTTGAGGCTCTTCCAATCGAACCGGCCTTTGAGCAGCATGTACTTGCCCTTGGGCGCGAAGGCGATCATGGCGGCGTCCAAATCCTGTTTGTAATCGAAATCGGTCTTGCGCACGAAGTTCTGGTACTCCGGATCCTCGCCCACCTTGGAGCCGTCGAGCAATTCCAGAATGCCGGCGGTCCGCAAGCGGGCGACATCGACGTACAGCACGACGGCGTCGTCCGTAGGCAGGCGTTTGAGCATGGCGGCGGGAGACAAGGCGCGCGAGCGATACCAGATCACGCCCCAGAGCGTCAGACCGCAAAGCGCCGAAATCAGCAGGATGAGCAGCCACGCGCGGGTTTTAGGGGTCACGAATCGAGTATCACACAGCCGCGAGTTCGGTGGCGCGCGCTTCCGTCCACAGCCGGATGTACGGCTTCAGATCGCTCATCATGCGCGCGAAATCGGCCAGGGTGAGGGACTGCGCTCCGTCGCTGACAGCCTTCTCCGGACACGGATGGACTTCCACGATCAGTCCGTCGGCGCCGATGGCCACGCCGGCCCGGGAGAGCGCGGGAATCAGGCTGCGCTTGCCGGTGGCGTGGCTCGGGTCGAGAACCACCGGCAGGTGCGTCAGTTCGTTCAACACCGGCACGGCGGCGATATCGCAGGTGTTGCGGGTGGCGGTCTCGAAGGTGCGTATGCCGCGCTCGCACAGAATCACGTTGGGGTTGCCGTGGGCCACGATGTACTCGGCGCTCATGAGTAGCTCCTTGATGGTGGAACTCATGCCGCGCTTGAGCAGCACCGGACGGCCGCAGCCGCCGAGCGATTTCAGCAGCGCGAAATTCTGCATATTGCGCGCCCCTACCTGCATGCAGTCGGCGTACTCGGCCACCAGGTCCACGTCGCGATCGCTCATGATTTCGGTGATGATGCCGAGGCCGGTGCGCTCCTTGGCCTTGCGGAGCAACTTCAGGCCTTCCAGTTCCAAGCCTTGAAAGTCGTAGGGCGACGTGCGCGGTTTGAAGGCGCCGCCGCGCAGGATGCGGGCGCCGGCCGCCGCCACACCTTCGGCCGTGTCCATAATCTGCTTTTCGCTCTCCACCGAGCAGGGGCCGGCCATCATGATGAATTCGTCCCCGCCGATTTCGCAGCCGTTGATCTTGACGATCGACCGGCCCTTGCGGAACTCCTTGCTGACGAACTTGTACGGGGCGGAGATGCGCATGGCGCGCTCCACTCCGGGAGTGGCCTCCAGCGATTCCAAACAGGCGGTCACATCGCCAACCCCCACCACGCCGATCACTACCCGCTCTTCGCCCTCGATGGAATGCACTTTGTAGCCGAACTCCGCGATGCGCTCGCAAACGTGGTCGATTTCTGCCCGGGTAGCATGGGGCCGCATGGAAATAATCATAAGCGCCAGTATACACCAATGCGTACTATGAAATCAAATTAACTTCAATTAATAGTATAACTTGAAAGCACCACCTAGCGGCGGTGTATCCAGGGTGGGGCAGGCGCTTTCGCCTGCCAACCGGGTTTTTCACGGCTTCCCTCCAACTTTATGGCATCGCTACTTCTATCGGCGCGCAGCGGGGGCCCTCGTTCCCGGCCTGATCCACCGCGCTAATCGCATAGCGATAGGTCTTGCCGTGCTCCACCTTGCGGTCGGAATAGCTGGGCACCACGGAGACGTCGGCGATTTTTTCCAGCGACTGGTTGCCCTCGCCGCGATATACGCGGTAGCCGTTGAGGTCGTCTTCCGTGTTGCGCTCCCAGTTGAGCTCAATGGAATTGGGAGCGGTGGAAGCCTGCAATCCCTTGGGAGCGGCGGGCGGGAAAATGTCGCGCGGAACGATGGAAGCTTCGTCGGACAAATCGCTTTCGGCCTCCTTGCGATTCTCCAGTTTGACGATGGTTTGCACCAGGTAGGTGTACGGCTTGCCGAATTCGGTAGCCGTGTCGGTCCACTCGGGCGTCTGCACGTCGGCCAGCGGCGCGTAGCCGCTATCGGCGGTCTTGCGGAAAACGCGGAAGAGCGTACCCCGCGCCTGCCAGGTGAGGTGTACACCCTGCGCGGTGGTGACGGGGGTGACGGTGCGGGGTTTCTCGGGCGCCGCCACCACCGGCACCACCACGAAATTCGACCAGAGGGACCGCTTGCCGTTGCCTGCCACCGTCCGCACCCCGAAAATCACTTCCTTGCCGGTCCAATCGGCGGACGGGATCTCATAGCGGGCGACCCCATTGGCCGTCGCACCCGGGGGGATCTGCCGGGCGCCGGCGGCCCATTGATTCTCCTCGAAGTGGTCCGCCGTGCCGGCGCGCAGATCCAGGCGCAGGGGCGGAGGAATGGGATGGCTCTCGGTGGTCTTGGTGGGAACGGTGAACTGCACGATGATGCGGCCGCCGCGCTGCACCGCCGCCAGATCGCTCACGCGCGGAGGAATGTTGGCCAGGGGCGGCATAGGCTCACCCAGGTAGCCGCACCCCGCCAACAAAAGAGCCGCGGCTGCCGGCAAAAATCGCTTCATGAAAAGATTAGGTTAGCAGGGATGGGCAAGCTTACCACACGGTGTTGTCGGAATAGGGCGTTCCGCTCAAGCTTAGTTTGTCGGAGCCGCTTTGCACGTCGAAGATTCCCGGCTCGGATTGCGAAACGCTCTGGCTGGCGTCTTCCATCACCGTGCGCCAGGTCTGGTTGCTTCCCGTCATGGGGTCCACCGGTACCTTCGCCA
>JBEKDV010000105.1:0-19826 GCA_050014175.1 Candidatus Solibacter sp.
ACGCTTATTTGTGCGTAAGCCTGACCGAAGCGTATGACAGAGACGGCAGGTGCCACAAGCTTGTGGCGACAATCATCACCGAGCAGCCTTTGTGAGGTAGCCCCATGCAACAAACGGTTTTCACAATCGGACATTCTACCCACACCCTGGAAAGCTTCATCGCGCTGCTAAAACTGCATGACATCACCGCACTGGCAGATGTGAGGTCAAAACCTTACAGCCGCACAAATCCGCAGTTCGATCGGGAATACCTAAAGAAGCAGCTTCATGGGGTCGGTATCACCTACGTTTTTCTGGGCAAGGAACTGGGCGCACGTAGCGCGGATCCAACCTGCTATGAGCACGGCCGTGTTCAGTACGACCGTCTCGCCCTGACCGAGCTGTTCCGGCAGGGCCTTGATCGCGTCAAGGAGGGAATGAAGGAGTATCGGCTTGCCTTGATGTGCGCGGAGAAAGAGCCTCTGGAATGCCACCGCACCGTTTTGGTTGCCCGGCATCTAACCGCTCTCGGCATATCCGTTCAGCACATCCTCGCCGATGGCAGGCTGGAAAACCAGGCTGACATTCTCGATCGTCTGATGCGCCAGCTCGGTCTCCCTGAAAGCGACATGTTCCGCTCGCACGAGGATGTGCTATCCGACGCATACACAATTCAGGAACGGCGCATCGCCTACACGACCCCGGAGGCAGAGCCGGTCTCACCGCTCCAGAGGGCCGCCCGATGAAGATTTTCACGATCGGCTTCACTAGGAAATCCGCCGAGACGTTCTTCACGCGGCTCCAGACTGCCGGTGTTTGCCGCCTCGTGGACGTGCGTTTGAACAACGTCTCGCAGCTTGCCGGATTCACCAAAAGGGACGATCTCAAGTACTTCACAAGAACTATCTGCGGCATCGAGTACGTGCACATGCCTGAGCTTGCTCCGACTTCAGATATCCTCGACTTCTACAGGAAGCAGAAGGACGGCGATTGGCCTCTCTACGAACGGCAGTTCCTCGCCCTTATGCGTTCACGGCGTATAGAGGAGACGGTGTCCGGTGACCTCCTGGACGGTGGGTGCCTTCTGTGCAGCGAGGAAAAGCCTCACCATTGCCACCGTCGCCTCGTGGCCGAATACCTGAAGGAAAAATGGGGAGCGGTCGAGATTGTGCATCTCCCCTGATCGCACGATCAGAGTCCTCCCGACGGCGTCGCCGAAAAGTTCGCCGAAGCGGCCCACAATCTCAAACTTTGCTGCAGGCTGAAGTCTGCAGCCTCCCCCACCGCCGCCCGGCCTACTCCGCTTGCACCGCAATTCCGGCGCCGGCCAGCGCCGCCTCTACCGCGGCGGGACGCCGGCGCGTGGCGTCGTATTCCACGGTCAGGGTGTCGAGGGAATCTGCCACCCTGATCTTCTGGATGCCGTACTTGGCGTTAACCGTGGCGATCTCAGCGAGCGCCGGCTCGGCGATTCATGCACACTGGGCAACGCGTTACCGGTCCGCGAGCCGAGAAACGTCCGGGGATTGCCAGCGCGCAGCCGCCGGAGTACGTGAAGCACCATTTCCACGTGCTGAGGAGCCGCGGGAAGCTTCGAGACTCAGTTTTCCTGACGCAGGGCTAGCGAGGGTTCAATATGCGTGGCCCGTATGACCGGAATCGCTGTCGCACCCACGGCAACAAATGCCACGAAGATCGCCGCGGCCGAAAGCGACTGCGGGTCCCATGGCGAAATGCCATAGAGCAGCGAGCGAATCCAAGGGCCGGCGGCAAGCGCCGCGGCGAGACCGAAGACGATCCCACCCACCGCCATCACCAAGCTCTCGCGGCCAACAACACGCGCAATGTGCGCGGGTTCCGCGCCGAGCGCCATCCGGATGCCGATTTCACGACGTCTTTGAACTATCGCATAAGCCAGCAATCCATAGATTCCCACGCCCGCGAGCACAACGGCAATCGCTCCCAGGACCGAAACCAGGACCGCCGTCAGCCGCTCTGCCGCGGTGCTGTCATCCACTTCTTCAGCCAGGGTGTGGATTTCCAGAAACGCGGCGGAGGGATCAATCGATGCCAAAACTTTTTGAACCGGTTGAAAAACCGACTCCGGGCGGATGTGGGTACGCACGTTCAGCACAAAGGCATAGTATTCTGTCCCCACGTTGTAGAAGGTCGGAACGATTGGTTCCCGAAGCGACCGGTATTTGGCGTCGCTCACCACGCCGACGATCTCGTCGTCCGCGGCTTCAACGGGCTTCACCCCGACACCGAATCGTTGACCGACGGGATTCACATTCGGGAAAAAGCGCCGTGCGAACGCTTGATTCACTACAACCTTCGTCGGAGTCGCGGCCTTGCCCGATGGAGCGTCGCCGCCTGCAAGGGCGCGGCCCGCCAGAATGCGCATCCCCATGGTGTCGAAATACCCGGGGGAGACCTCATTAAGGTTGGAATTGAGGTAATCGCCGGGCGACGCTGCCTGGCCCGCCGGAGCCACGGTTGCGCCCAAGCCGCGTCCGCGCATCACGCCCCTGGATGCGATCGCGGCGGACACGACGCCGGGGATCTGCTCCACGCGTTCGGCGAGCAACCGCGGAAGCGCGTTCCTGTTGCCGGAAAGTGTCAGGTCGCCCGTGAACGTAGCGACGTGGCCGCGGTCGAATCCCGGGTCCATGTCATGCAACTCATGGAACGTGCGCACGAAAAGGCTCGCACCGGCCAGAAGAAAAGTACACAGCGCGATCTCCAGCACGATCAATGCCTGACGCCCGCGCCAACCGCCGCTCGATCGCGCTCCGCGCAACACTCCATCGATGCTCGCTCGCGAAGCGGCAAAGGCCGGGACCGCGCTGAAGAGCAGCACTGTCAGCGTGGACAAAGCCATCGAGAACAGGAAGGCGCGGGCATTCATTCGTACGTCGAGTGTCAACGGAAGCAGCGTGGTGTTCAGGTCCCGGATGGGAGGCCATGCGCGAGCGGCCAGCGGTATTGCCAGCACGGCGATCCACAGCCCTCCCAATGTGCCGAGAAGCGCCAATAGGGAGTTCTCCGCGAGCATCTGCCGGATCAACCGCGCTCGGGTCGCTCCCACCGCCAACCGGACCGCGATCTCCTCGCGCCGCGCGGCAGTTCGCGCCAGCAGCAGTCCGGCCACATTGGAGATGACAATCAGCAGAAGCACGGCCACGGACGCCATCAGCAGCTTGAGCGTATCGGCGAACCGCTCGCGGAGGATGGAAGGGCCCCGTGCCAGAGAATCCAGAGCCATCCCCCGCTTGATGAGTTCCCCTGCCCCGTTTTGAGGGGAATCCCTGAGAATGTCCCTGTAATATGGAACCACCACCGATTGGAAGGTGGACTGGCATTCAGCCTCCGCTTGCGCCCGAGTGAATCCCGGCTTCAAACGGCCGGCCAGTTCAATCGTCCGATGAACCCCTGGGTAGCCTGTCAGCAAGGGATAGGCGCGATTGGGAACGCGCACATCGGGAGCGGTATCGGCCCTGAGTCCGTTGAACTCGCGCGGCGTCACCCCCACCACCACGAAATTTTGCCCGTGCAGCGTGATCGTCCGTCCCATCACCTGCGGATCTCCCGCAAACCGCCGCCGCCAGAAACCGTAGCTGAGCACGGCCGGAGGCATCCCCGAATTCTCGCTTTCATCGCCAGCCCCAAGCACCCGTCCGTGCAATGCCTTGACACCCAGCGCGTCAAAAAATTCCGGCGTGACCGCGCGCGCGGTGATCTGCTCCGCCGGTTCCGGGTAGGTCATGGCAAAGTGGAAATAATTTGGGGTCTCGGCAAATACACTCTCCAACGTAGTGGAGTGGTCGCGCAGGGCCTCATAGTAGTCGTAGGGGAACTCGCCCCGGGTGCCGATCCGCGGAATGCGTTGCACCATCCTGACCAGTTCCTCGGGATTGCGTACCGGCAGATGCCGCAACAACACGGCGTCAACTACGCTGAAGACGACGGTGCCGGCGCCAATGCCCAGCGCGAGGAGTACTGCCATCGCGAGCGTAGAACCAGGATTTCTGGCCAGCATGCGCGCGCCAAAGTGTAGGTCGTTCATAGGCTCCTAGCCGGCCCCCGCCTACTCCGCTAGCACCGCAATTCCGGCGCCGGCCAGCGCCGCCTCCACCTCGGCGGGACGCAGGCGCGTGGCGTCGTATTCCACGGTCAAGGCGTCGAGGGAATCCGCCACACGGATCTTCTGGATGCCGTACCTTGCGTGGACTGTGGCGATGGCCGTCAACTCCGGCTCGTCGAGGGGCTTCTGCAAGCGGAAGCGGATCTGCACCTTGGTCATAGTCCTACGATATCAGTGCGTCAGCGTTCCCAGATAGTTGCCGAAACCCACCACCATGGTGGAGAACACCAGCACGGCAAGGCTGATGGCCAGCCAGCTCTTGGTGCGGAAACTGGCTCCGCGCCACTCATGCAGCGCGATGCCCCAGAGGCTGCTGAAGATGATGATGCTCGCCATGTGCAGCGTCCAACTGGAAAACTTATACCTGCCCATCTGCGTCTCGCCCATGGTGTAGAAGAAGAACTGGAAGTACCAGGTGGTGCCGGCGAGCGCGCTGAGCAGATAGTTGGAGAGCATGGGAGCTTGTGTGCGGCGCGCGCTCAGGTATTCGTGGCCGGAGCGGTTCTTGATATTCAGCGCCACGCACCAGATGAAATTGGTGGTGAATCCACCCAGCAGCACCGGGACCAGCACGGGCAGTCCCTGCCAGAGCGTGGTGGTGCCGTGGGCCAGGGTGAGAGCCTTGATGGGGTCGCCGGCGCGCAGTCCGTAGGAGAAGCAGGCGCTCATCACGCCCGAGAAGGTGGCCACCGCGACACCCTTCTTCAGATTGAATTCCTTGATGACCGCCTGCTTCTGTTCCGCCGACATCTCGCGTTCCTTGGATATGCCCGCCTTACCGGCAAACGCGATGCCGCTCAAACAGACCGCGACGCCGATGAGGATCACCTGTCCCGAGGTGGTGTGGAGCACCTGGGAGACGAAGACCCCGTCGAAGATGGGCGGCATGAGGGTGCCGAAGGCGGCACAGTAGCCCAGCACCATCGCCATGCCGAGCGACATCCCGAGATAACGCATGGTGAGGCCGAAAGTCAGGCCTCCCAGCCCCCACATCAGGCCCCAGAAATAGCACCAGGCGAGCGTGGAAGCCGATGCCTGGTGGAGCACGGCGGGCAGATCGTTGGTCATGATCATCCCCAGCGTTACGGGAGCGATGATCCAACTGAAAAAGCCGCCGATCAGCCAATAGGTCTCCCAGGACCAGCGCTTTACGCCGCGGTAGGGAACGTAGAAACTGCCGGATGCGAGGCCGCCCAGCCAGTGAAAGATCACGCCTAAAAGGGGATTCGGTGTCATATTGTCGAACGGGAAGTGCGAACACCGATTGTACATTGGCGCGGCATGGGCGTGGGAAGAGGGATTGTCAGGGAAGGCAGCTTTTCGCGATGCGGAACGTTCCCAACCCGGCGTAAATGGTGTATTCTGCAATAAACAATGCGGTTACCGCGGGATTCCGCGAGCGCGGGAAAGCGGAGACGCAGGAAGGCCTGCGTTTCGTCCATCAAAACCGATGACAGACGAGGTCCACGTTAAGACTTCCAATCACAACCGGTATCTGGTGAAGAGCCTGGTGCACGCTTCACGCGTGCTGGAGGCGTTTCAATCGGCCGGCGATGTGCTGCGATTGCGCGATGTGGTGACGCGCACCGGCTTCAACAAGGGCATGTGTTTCCGGCTGCTCTATACGCTGCACCAGTGCGGTTTCCTGGATAAGGTGGGCGAGAATCACTACCGTCTGGCGAGCGAAGTGAGGCGGCGGCGGCTCTACCGCATCGGTTACGCGGCGCAGGGACAGGACACCTCGTTCGACCGCGAGGTGCGCGACGGCCTGGTGCGCGCCGCCGAGCGCGAGCACGTGGAGTTGATCGTGGTGGACAACCGGTACCAGCCGAAGATCGCGCTGCGTAGCGCGGACTACCTGATCAAAGAGCAGGTGGATCTGGTGGTGGAGTTCCAGACCGACGAGTTGATTGCGTCGGCCATTGCCACCAAGTACCTGGAGGCGAACATTCCGTTCATCGCTATCGATATTCCGCACCCCGGGGCGACTTATTTCGGCGCCAACAACTACCAGGCCGGGCTGATGGCGGGGCACTATTTGGGCCGCTATGCGAAAAAGCACTGGAACGGCGAGGCCGACGAGATTCTGCTGGTGGAGTTGCACCGCGCCGGAAGCCTGCCGCAGGCGCGCATACGTGGCGTGCAGAGCGGGATCGGCGAAGTGCTGCGCGTGGCGGAGCGCTGCCGCACCGTCAGCGTGGATGGCGACGGGCAGTTCCAGACCACGCTGGAGCGGGTGCGCAAACATCTGCGGGAGTCGAAGTCGAGGCGCACCCTGGTGGGGGCGGTCAACGACTCGAGCGCGCTCGGCGCGCTGCGCGCCTACGAAGAGGCGGGCCGGGCCGGCGAGTGCGTCATCGTGGGACAGAATGCGGAGCCGGAAGCGCGCGCGCAGTTGCGCAGCCCCAATACCCGTCTGATTGCCAGCGTGGCGTTCTTCCCGGAGAAGTACGGAGACGGCCTGCTGAAACTGGCGTTGGATATCCTGTCCCGCAAGGTGGTGCCGCCGGCGGTATTCACCACCCACCAGCTCATCACGCCGGATAACGTGGATCACTTCTACCCGAACGACAGCCTGCTGGCGGCGCCGGCCTAACGGCGGCGCGCCACTTCCAGGTACTCGTGAATGGCGTCGCGAATGTTCGCCAACGCCTCTTCCTCGGTGGCTCCCTGCGACCAGCAGCCAGGCAATCCCGGACAGCACACACTGTAGCCCTCTTCAGTTTGGGTGAGCGCCACCGGATACTTCACAGCCTAATGCTAGCACCTGCCGCTAGACGGGAAGTACTTCAGTTATCATGTTGGCCATGATCAAGTTTGTCGTGTTGTTTCTCAGCGTGGCTTTTCTGGCCTCGGCGGTAGATCTGCCTTCAAAAAAGTATTTGAACCTGGCGGCTCTCAAGACGTTGGCCGCGGCGGCGGAGAGCGAGGCGCAAAAGCGCAATGTGCAGGTGACCATCTGCATCATGGATGAAAGCGGCAATCTGCTGTTCCTGCAGAAGGCCGATGGCGCGGGGCTGAATACCCTCCAGTTCGCCCAAAAGAAGGCGAAGTACGCGGCGCTTTACGGGCGGCCTTCAGCGGTGGCGGAAGATTCGTTGAAGAAAGGCGATCTCGCCATCCTGGCGTTTCCGGACGGCTTCCCCAATCGCGGCGGACTGCCGATCAAAGTCGACGGGAAGACCATCGGCGCGATTGCGTGCAGCGGCGCGGCCAGCGAGGTGGATGAGGCCATTTCCCAGGTGGCGATCGATGCGCTATTGAAGTAAGAGAACGGTTTCTCGCCAAGGCGCCAAGACGCAAAGTATCGCAAAGAAAGAATAGAAGTGGTTTTCTTTGCGACTCCGCGGCTTGGCGAGAAACCTCTGCTTCCGCTCGGTTAATGCCAGTTCTTCAGTTGGGGCCAGGCGTCGGCCAGGGGCAGTTTGAATCCCTGGCAGTAGAAGATGTCGATGTGCTCGTAGGGCATGGCGTAAGGGTGCGCCGCGCGGGCCATCTTTTGCACGTGGGCGAACTTGCTTTCGAGAACCGACTGGCGGTCGCCCATCACGATCATGCTTTCGCCGGTGGCGCCGCGGGGGCCCCAAAGAAAGTAGTTCTGGTGACCGCTGATGGCCGGCGGAAGGCCATACTTGGGGCCGAAGAGATCGATGGCGCCGGCCTGACCGTAGTTCTGTCCGAAGATGGCGGTGCGCGGGCGGATATCGGCGGGCAGGCTATAGTAAACGCGAGCCACGGCGGCGGCCATCTCTTCCCAGCCGAATTGATCGGCGAAGAGTTGCGGCAGCGGCCCCAGCCGGGCGTTCTCGATTGGTGGCGGCTGGAGGTGGGTGGCCCTGACGTAGCGAATGTAGGTTTCCGGCGGCAGCAGCGGCAGCAGGGTGGGCGCCAGCAGCGCGCCCATCAGCACCATCAGGGCACAGTATGCGGGCTTGATCCAGGCGAGCCGTGGGCGTGCGAGCCAGGCTTCGAACTGCACGGCGCCCGCGGCGAAGAGCATGGGGAACGCGGGGAACAGGTAGTAGACGCGCGGGTTCATGGCGAGGATGAGGGCGGCGGCGATGGCCCACGCCAACGCCAGCGCGCGGTAGGGGCCGCGCAGCAGCCACCAGAGTCCGGCGATCCAGATGGGCGCGCTCAAGGGCAGCATGGCGAGAACCTCCTGGCCGAAGAAAGATCCAAGGGACAGGTGCACATTGCGGCCGTCGCGGCGGATATTCTCCTGGAGTTCCAGGAACGGGAAGTGATACTGGATGTTCCAGAGCAGGTTTGGCACCCAGAGCAGGAACGCCAGCAGTCCGGCGAGCAGCAGCCAGCGGTTGAACAGGTGCTTGCGCTGAGGAGTGAGCACCAGCCCGGCGACGAGAGCGAAGCCGAAGAGCAGCATGGAGTGCTTGGTCTCCAGACCCAGGCCGGCGAGCAACCCGAACCACAGCCACAGTTTCTCGTTGCCGGTGTTGACAATGCGGATGAGGATCAAGGCGCACCCCATCCAGCAGAGGGGCTCGAAGGCGTTGACATTGAGGAAATGACCCAGGGCCAGGATGCCGGGGGCGAGCAGGACGCAAAGGGCGGCGAGCCCCTGGGCAAAGCGGCGTCCGCCGAGTTCGCGCGCGATAGCTCCGGTGAGCAGCACCAGACCGGCGCCAGCGAGCGCGGGAGCCAGGCGGATGGCCGAGAGCGAACTGCCGAACAGCGTGAGCTCGATGCGGCCGATGAGGCCGATCATGGGGGCCACATCCACGTATCCCCAGGCGAGATGGCGGGCCAACGCGAGGTTGTAGAGCTCGTCGACGAAGTAGCCGTAATAGCGGCCCGCGTAGAGGTGGAGAATCAGTTTGATGGCGGCGAGAGCGGCCACCAGCATTCCGGCGGTAAGCTGCGCCGGCCTCACCCTACTCAAGATAGAAGACTTCTTTCAGCATGGCGAAGCGCTCGCCGTTCTGCTTGTCGGGGACGGGTTCGAAGAGGCGGCCCATGAACGCCTGCCAGCGCTGGTTGACGGGATCGTTGTCGAGAGCGTCCCAGGACTTGTCGAAATCGTCGGTGCGCAGGACGAGGGTCAGATCCTGGCCCCGGCGAAAGACGGAGTAGTCGCTGATGCCGACTTCCTTCAGTTTGGCCAGCAACTCCGGCCACACCCGCTTATGTTCCGTCTCGTATTCTTCGATGGCGTCGGGCTTGATGCGCAGTTTGAATGCGTAGCGCGGCATAGGCCCTCTAGGCGTAGCTGGAAACCGCACCCATGTTCTTCGCCCCCCGGTCGGCGGTGGCCTTCTCCAGATAACCGCTCTGGCGGAAGGCGTCCATGGCGTCGGCGGGCAGACCCTTGGAGACGGCCCACTCGCGGATCACGGGGCGCACGTCGGTGGAGAAGGCGTCCTTGAGGCAGGTTTCGGCATCCACCAACGCGCAAGTGGTCTGGCACGCGGCCAGCTTTTCGTGGTCCACGACGGCCGCCTTGGCGAACAGTTCCATGGCGGTGGTGACGGTCTGGATCATGGCTTCGATCTTGCCCTTGAGATTGTGGCTCTGATCGATCATGTAGGCGATATCGGCGCGCTGCCCGGTCTCCCATTCAAAATGCGCGATCTCGTGGAAGATGCGGAACACCTGATAGGGATCGATGGAACCCATGGTCAGGTCGTCGTCGGCGTAGCGGCGGTCGTTGAAGTGGAATCCCGCCAGCATATTCAGGTCGAGCAGCCAGGCCACGATCTGCTCGATATTCTGTGCCTGGTAGTGGTGGCCGGTATCCACCAGCACTTTGGCCTTGGGTCCGGCGGCCTGCGCCAGCACCAGCGCCATGCCCCAATCGGCAATGTCGGTATGGTAGAAAGCAGGCTCGAAGGGCTTGTATTCCACCAGCATGCGCTGGCCCTCGGCGAGCGCGGCGTGGGTGGCTTTCAATCCCTCCGCAAACCAACGGCGGCGATGCCGTATGTTCTGCGTGCCGGGATAGTTGGAGCCGTCGGCGAACCACAGCGAGAGATCGCGGCTGCCCAGGCGCTTCTGGATTTCGACGCAAGCCAGAATGTGATCCATGGCCTCCTGGCGAATCGCCGCATCGGGATTGCCCAGGGAGCCGTACTTGTAGTTCTGATCCTGAAATACGTTGGGGTTGATCGCCCCGGGGCGAAGCCCATGCTCGGCGGCCAACGCCTGAACCTCGGCGCAATCGGCCACGCCCTTGGGCAGATCCCACAGGACGTGCAGCGCGATGGTGGGACAAACGCCCGTCACGCGATGCACCATGCCGGCATCGGCAAATTTTTCCGCCGTGGAGGTGGCCGCGGCGGGTTGCAGGAATTTGCCGAAACGGGTTCCGGTATTGGCAAAACCCCATGAGGGCAATTCGATATGAAACGCGTTCAACGCGTGGATGATACGATCGGTTTGTTTATTGGTAATCACGTTTGGGCCACCCGATCTAATATCATCTGTGGTTTAGGGGTACCAGGTCAAACGGATCGAAGGCGGTAACGATGGTTTCACCATGCAGAACAACAGCAGCGTGTCCTCTACCGTGGAAGTTATGGATAAGGTGGTATTTAGATGCCGGAAACCGATGAAAGCACGCCACCTTGCCGGGAGCGGCGAGGGCGGCGCGTGTTTTCTCACCTGAAACGAAGGAGCCATGGCCGAAACCGCTTGGCAGGCTCGCGGAGGGAGGCATACCATGAAGCAAATGTCAGTCCTATGGTTGCGGTGTAGTGGGCTTTTGGCGCTGATGGCGGGATTCGCCCTCGGTGCGGACCCGGCAAACGTATCCGAACTGCGGCGCGGCTTCGAGCGGCCGCCGAACGACGCGCGCATGATGGTGCGCTGGTGGTGGTTTGGTCCGTCGGTGACCAAGCCCGAGTTGGAACGCGAGATGCGTTTCATGAAAGAAGGCGGCATCGGCGGGTTTGAAGTCCAGCCCACCTACGCCCTCGAACTGGACGATGCGGCCAAGGGCATCAAAAATCTTCCCTACATGAGCGCGGAGTTTCTGGATGCGCTCACCTTCGCCGGCGAAAAGGCCAAGGAACTGGGACTGCGTATGGATCTGACGCTGGGCAGCGGATGGCCGTTCGGCGGGCCGCACATTCCCCTGGGCCTGGCGTCGCCGCGGTTGCGCGTGGCGCGCTCGGCGGCGGGGACCATGCCGGCATTGCAGGAAGGCGAGCAATTGATCGCGGCGTTCCTGGATGGCAAACCGGTCCTGCTGGCGGACGGTAAGGCGACGTTACCGGCGGGAGCCAGCGGGCAGGTCACCTTCTTAATTTCCAGCCACACGCGCCAGACGGTGAAGCGTCCGGCGGTAGGCGCCGAGGGCTTTGTGCTGAATCACTACGACAGCGCCGCCATCCAGGCGCATTTGAAGGCGGTGGGCGAACCCATGCTGAAAGCGCTGGCCAAGACCCCGCCCTACGCCATCTTCAGCGACAGCCTGGAAGTCTACAACTCGGATTGGACCGGGAATTTCCTGGCGGAGTTCCGGCAGCGGCGCGGCTATGACCTGACGCCGTACCTGCCCGCGCTGGCCGACGACATCGGGCCAGCGACGCGCGCCGTCCGCCACGATTGGGGCCTCACGCTCAGCGAACTCTGCGAAGACAACTACCTCAAGATCGTCACCGCCTGGGCCAAGGCGCACGGCACGAAGTTCCGTTCGCAGACGTACGGGATTCCACCGGTGACGCTCTCCAGCCAGCACCTGGCCGATCTGCCCGAAGGCGAAGGCACGCAATGGCGGCGCTTCTCCACCACGCGGTGGGCCACCAGCGCCAACCACTTGTACGGAAATCCCGTGAGTTCCAGCGAAACGTGGACGTGGCTGCATTCGCCGGTGTTCCGGGCGACGCCGCTGGATATGAAAGCGGAGGCCGACCTGCACTTCCTGCAAGGGGTGAATCAGTTAGTGGCGCACGGCTGGGCGTACACCCCGCCCTCGGTGCCCGAGCCGGGTTGGCGCTTCTACGCGGCGGCAGTGTTCAATCAACACAACCCGTGGTGGATTGTGATGCCGGACATTACGACCTACCTGCAGCGCGTCAGTTGGATCCTGCGGCAAGGGACGCCGGCCATCGACGTCGCGGTCTACCTGCCGACGCACGACGCCTTCGCGGGCTTCACGTTGGGGCGCGATTCGGTCAACCAGGCGATGGAAGGATTGATTGGGCCGAACCTGGTGCCGGCGATTCTGGATGCGGGGTACAACTTCGATTTCACCGACGACGGCGCCATCGCGGCCAAGGGCATTACGCACAAGATTCTGGTTGTGGCCAACGTGGAGCGCATTCCGCTGGCGACTTACCAGAAGATTTCGGAGTACGCCGCCAAGGGCGGGAAGGTGATCTTCACCAGGCGGCTGCCCTCCATGGCGCCGGGACTGCGCGACGAAGGCGAGACGCCACAGATTCGCGAGCTTTCCACCAGGTTCCAGTTGACGGAAGAGGCGAAGCTGGGCGAAGCGCTGCACGCGGCGCTGCCGCCGGACTTCACCCTGCCGCCGAACGTCGGCGTGGTGCATCGCAAGCTGCCCTACTCCGACATTTACTTCGTGGCCAACACCACGAATCTTTCCGTGAAAGCCACCGCGGCATTCCGCGTACAGGGAATGCAGGCGGCATGGTGGGATCCGTTCACTGGAAAACAAGCGAAGTCTGGAATGGACCTGGACCTGGCACCCTACGAATCGCGCGTGCTGGTGTTTTCCAAAGAGGCCGCGCCGGCCATCCCGGCGATGAGCGCCGAGGCGCCGCCGCCGGTGGATATCAGCGCCGACTGGACGGTGAGGTTCCCGGATTCTTCGCAGGCCGTGCAGATGGCGACGCTGCGGCCGTGGACCGATGACGAAGCCCGCAAGTTCTACTCGGGCACGGCCACCTACCAGCGCACGGTGGCGGCTCCGGCGGCGATGTTGCGCGCGGGCCGGCGCGTGTTCCTCAACTTCGGCGAAGGCACGGTGGTGGACCCGGCGAGTGAGCGGCGGGCGCCTTCCGGCATGCGGGCGTGGCTGGAGAGTCCGGTGCGCGAGGCGGCGCAGGTGTTCGTCAACGGGAAGGCGGCGGGCGCGGTGTGGAAGGCGCCGTTTGAAGTCGAGATCACCACCTTGCTGAAGCCGGGCGAGAATACCATACTCGTGGTGGTAGCCAACCTCGCGCTCAACGTGCTGGCCAAGGGACCACTGCCGGATTACAAAGAACTGAACGCCAAATACGGCGAAAAGTTCCAGGCTCAGGATATGCAGAGCGTGCGGTCTCTGCCCGCGGGCATGATGGGGCCGGTGAAGCTGGTGGCGAGGTAGCCGCCAGCTAGAAGCCCATAGATGGAAACCGGCGGTTTTGCTCCCATCGGACTGCTGCTGGCGGCGGCCATGAGCGTGACCAACGTCATGACCGACGTGTGGCGGAAGCGCGCGCTCGACCGGCGCGATCTGTTTCCGGCCACTTTCTGGATTCGCATCGCGGTGGCGGTGGTTTTCGCCCTGGTGCTGCTGACGCAGATGCTGCGCGGCGTGCCGGTGGAGATCCGCGATGCGGGCCTGGTGTTCGGCCTGTTCCCAATGGCGCCGGTGCCGGCTTTTTTCATCTACCTGGTGTTGGACGTGGGCCTGATCACCATCGTGATGTGGCTGTACTTCCGGGCGCTGCAGATTTCTCCGCTTTCGATGTGCATTCCGTTCCTGGCCTTCACGCCGGTGTTCCTGATTCCCAGCACGTACATCATTCTGGGGCAGAAGCCGGAGCCCATCAAGCTGCTGGGAGTATTGCTGATCGTGGTGGGGTCGCTCGGGATGCACCGGCAACTGTTCGCGGTAGGGTGGCTCGCGCCGGTCAAAGCGGTGCTGGAATACAAGGGCAGCCGCTACATGCTGATTGTGGCGCTGATTTTTTCGGTGACCAATCCGCTGGACGCGAAGTTAGTGAAGATGAGCGACGTGTTTACGGAGAGCTTCGCCTACGGCGTGGGGCTGTGTATTTCGTTTTACCTGCTGGCGAAATCGCAGAAGGGCGATTTCGCCGCCGCGGCGCGCGGCAACGCGAAGTGGATCGTGCTCGCCGGGCTGTTCGACGCGGTGTCGCTATTGTTTCAACTGGCGAGCTACGCGTACGTTCCGGTGGTGATCACGGTGAGCACCAAGCGCGCGGGGATTGTGCTGAGCGTATTCGCGGGGTGGCTGTTCTTCCGCGAACGCGAGATCACCGATCAGGTAATCGCGGCCAGCGTGATGTTCTGCGGCGTGCTGATTCTGTACCTCAAGGTGACGCCCGTTGCCGCGTTCGCCATCGTGGCGGCGACGCTGGGGGGCATGGCGATCGCCTTGTACGCCACGCGGGAGAAAGAGGCATGATCAACATTTCATTCGTCGGCTGTGGCGGGATGGCGGCGCACTACCTGGGCGTCTACCGCGATCTGGACTGGGTGCGCGTGGTCAACTGTATCGACGCCGTGCCCGCGGCCGCGCAGAAAGCGGCGGAGACCATTCCCGGGGCGGCGGCCTCCACCGATTTTTCGGCGGCGCTGACGGACGAGATCGAAGCCGTCGTCATCAGCAGCCCCAACCATTTTCACCGTCCGCAGGCGGTGGCGGCGATCGAGAGAGGCAAGCACGTCCTGTTGCAGAAGCCGGTGGCGCCGAATCTGGCCGACGCCGAGGCCATCGCACAGGCGGCGGAGCGTTCCACGCGCACGGTGGGGTTGTACATGAGCTACTTCGACCAGCCGCTGATCCACGATCTGCGCGATATGGTGACGCAAGGCTGGCTGGGCGATATCGTTCACTGCTATGCGCGGCTGATGCACAGGGGCGGCATGATGTGGTCGGATGAGGCGCTCGCGGGCAACCCCAACTGGCGCGGCAGCGTGGCGCAGACGGGCGGCGGCTGCTTCATTCAACTGGCGGTGCACTACGTCCACATCTTCGAATGGGCCACGGGGGCGCGCGTGGTGCGTGCGAGCGGTTTTGCGGGCAATCTGCACTGTCCCGGACTGGAAGGCGAAGACATTGCGGTGGGCGTATTCGAACTGGATACCGGCGCGATGCTGACCATCGATACGGCGTGGTGCACGAATGGCGAGGAACTATCGGTGCACGGCACCAAGGGGCGGTTCACGTATCGCGACAACAAACTGGCGTTGTGCTCCAACGTGGGGGCCTGGCACGGGCGCGTGGCGGAGTATTCGGGAGGCCTGGTGGCCACGACGTTCGGCGGTTCGTGGGGCGAAGAGCAGCAGATGGAAGTCAAGCCGCCGGGCTTTGCGGATATCGGCAATAAGCTGAACCAGCACTTGCAGTTTCTGGAAGCGGTGCGCGATGGGAAGCCGGCGCCGGTGTCGATTGCGAGCGGCGTGCGCGATCTGCGGGTGGTAGCGGCGCTGTATGAATCGGCGCGCAGCGGGCGCGCGGTGGAGTGTGCATGAAGTTGGGTATCGTGAGCGACGAGATCGCGCGCGACTTTGCCAGAGCGGTGCGCGTGGGCGTGCCGCTGGGTTTGCTGCGCTACGAGATCCGCAATCTGGCGGCGGGCCGCGCGCCCATGTGCGGTGAAGCGGCGATGCGGGAAGTGGAACGCATCGCAGGCGAGGAGGGCGTGGAGATCACGGCGCTCTCGCCCGGGCTGTTCAAGAATACGGAGGACCGCGCCGGATTCCGGCACGAGATGGACGAGGTGTATCCGCGCGCGGTGGAGTGGGCGCATCGCTGGAAACTGCCGGGGCTGATCGTGTTCGGCTTCCACAAGCCGGGCGCGACGGAGGCCACGGCGCCGGAGTTTTCGAGCGACAATCCACCGGATGAGGTGGTGGAGTGGCTCGCTGAGGCCGGCGAGCGGGCGCGCGGCGATGGATTGACGCTGATGATCGAGCCGGAGCCGATCTGCTGGTGCGACAGCGGGCGCGCGACGGCGCGGTTGATCGCGCGCGCGGGTTCGACGGCGCTGAAGATCAATTACGATCCGGGCAATGTGGCGTGGCTGGAGAATCGCGATCCGCTGGACGAGTTCGAAGTGGTGGCACCGTGGATCGCCAACGTGCATATTAAGGATATTCGGAAGAAGGCAGGCCAGGAGGCCTGTCCCACGTGGGTGCCGGCGGGCGAGGGGATGATCGATTACGCGGCGCATTTTCGTGCGTTGCGCGGGATTGGGTACGAGGGGCCGGTGTCGCTGGAGCCGCACATGGATTCGAGCGCGGAAGCGACGCGGCGGTGCGAGGAAGCGGTGGAGAGAGTGGCATAAGGCTCTGCCTTGTGCATCCGGGCGAAGCCCGGACGGTTGGGAGCGGGATGAGCGAAGAGAGTCCGAGCTTCGCTCGGATGCACAAGGCGGAGCCTTATGCCACTGAGGGGAAACCGACCTGAAGGTCTGGGATACATAGCCAATCTACTTTCTAATCAGCAGGATGGTACCAGAGTTGCGGGGATGGACGATCCCAACAACCGGCGAGTTGGCGCGCCTCTCGTTTTGCAGTTCAAAACCGATGGCACCGCATGACGAAGCGGGATCCGGCAATTCATTCGGCGCTGGCGTGATGGTTGAGGGGACCGGAACCCTGGCCGAGCCCGGGGTTGGTGAGAATCGCCTGGTGGATAAAGCGTTTGGCGCGCGCCACCGCGACGGCCAGCGCCAGTCCCTGGGCCAGGCCGGCGGTGATGGCGGCGGAGTAGGTGCAGCCGGTGCCGTGGGTATGCGGCGTGACCACCCGCGGCGCCGGGAATTCGTGCCACAGGACGCCGTCGAAGAGAAGGTCGGTGGCATCGCCTTCCAGGTGCCCGCCTTTGATGAGGACGGCGCGCGCTCCCAGTTCGTGGAGGCGGCCGGCGGCGCCCCGCATGTCGTCGAGAGAGTGGATCGCCATGCCGGTGAGCGCTTCGGCCTCGGGAACGTTGGGCGTGATGAGGAAGGCGCGCGGCAGCAGCAGTTCGCGGATGGCCGCCGCCGCGGCGGAAGGCAGCAGACTCGAGCCGTGCTTGCTGACCATCACGGGATCCACCACCAGCGGGAAGGTGAAATCCGCCGCGGCGCGCGCCACCGCCTCCACCATCTTCGCCGAGCCCAGGGCGCCGGTTTTAGCGGCCCCCGGCGGGATATCTTCCAGCACGGCGGCGAGTTGTTCCAGCACCAGCGCGGGTGGCATCACCACCACGCGCGACACGCGCACCGTGTTCTGTACGGTGAGCAGGGTAATCACGGCCTCGCCGTAGACGCCGAACTGGTGGAAGGTTTTGAGGTCGGCCTGAATGCCGGCGCCGCCGCTGGGGTCGCTTCCGGCGATGGTGAGGGCGATGGGCGGCATGCCACCAGGATAGACGGTTTGCCGGATGGCCAAGGGGGTCTCCATGGAATCAGCCAACGAAGTAACCAGGCCGGCCGGTTTTTTCGGCGGTTGGCGGGCGATCCGGGGCGGAAGCGGGGGTGGCCGGGGAGGCGGGGAGGTCGGTGGGCACGTTTTGGGGTAACGAAGCCAATTCGCCGGGGGCGGACATGGGGCAGAGGATATCGAGGTACTTGTCGAAGGCCTTCTCGTCGGCGGACCCGTCCTGCCGGCGGGCGCGGCGGAGTTCGGTATGGGCGCGATACCAGCAGCGTTCGAAGGCGGCGATCTGGCGCTGGATGCGGACGAGGAGTTTGGCGGCGGGAGACTCGGAGAGGAGGGCGGTGGCGAGCCCCGCGCCGGGGGATTCGGCGAGCACGGTGCGGAAGAGGTCGGCCTCGACGCGCTGGAGGCGGCGTTTCTGCCAATCGGCGCGGAGCATGGTATCGACGTGGAAGGATTCGGAGGGGGATTGGGGGCGGAACTCGTGCTGGTAGCGATCGGCGAGGGCGTCGTAATCGGCAGGATCTTCGCCGGGGATGACGATGGAAGCGGCGTCGATGCCGTGCTTCAGGGCGTTGAAGCGGGCGACGGACTTGCCCTCGACGGAGCGGGGTCCGGTAGACTTTTGCGCATTGGCGCGGTTGGCGGCGATTTGAGCTGGAGTTGCCATGACTACGGGTTAGCATGGCGGTGGCGGGGGATTTGGGGGTCAGGGCGGTAAATGGTTGAGGGGGAAGGGAAAAAGAAAAAAATGTTGGAGGCACTGGTGCGTCCGTTTGTGAAGTTGGATCCATAGACGCCCACGCGCGGGCATCAGTTTTACGAGCGTCTCGATGGGATCGTGATGGATAATAATCGAATAAGACGCAGTGAAACCAGCAGATAGAAAGAGTGAACGATGTTGAGGATTGCTGCATTTATTGGCCTGGTGGTTTCCGTGGCTGCCTCGCTATTCGCCCAGACGCAGGCGGCAGGAACGCTGACGGGAAAGCTGACGGATGCGTCGGGTGCCGTGGTAGCCAATGCCACAGTTACGGCAACGAATATCGACAACGGCCAGACACGAACGGCAACCACCGGGGCCGACGGTGGATACCAGTTCACCACGCTGCCGCCGGGCAACTATCGCGTAAAATTTGAGGCCCAGGGCTTTAAGACGTTGGAGATTGCCTCCGCGACGATCGGCGCGACCCGGGCGGTAGTGGACGGAAAACTGGAGGCAGGTGCGTCGACTCCCTCGCTGGGCGATTTGGGTTTCACACCGGATCAGTCGCAAGGCAGCGCGCAGGATCAGGCGAGGCTCGACAAGCGGTCGCACATGCTCAAGATTCATCAACGGCTGGGATTGATTACCACCGCGCCGCTGGTGGCCACGCTATTCGCCGCCAACGGGGCGGCCGGCCATAAGAGCACCGCGTCGGGGCGCGACCTGCATGCCATTCTAGGCGGAGTGACGGCGGGAATGTATCTCACTACCGCTTCCTTCGCGATCTTCGCGCCGAAGATAGCGGGAACACCGACGCGCGGGCCAATCCGCGTGCACAAGGCGCTGGCGTGGATTCATGGGCCGGGGATGATCCTGACCCCGATATTGGGGTCGTTGGCCCTGGAACAACGAAATCGCGGGGAGAAGGTTCACGGGATTGCCAGTGCGCATGGGGCCGTGGCCGGCGTGACGGCCGCGGCGTATGGCGCTGCCATGCTGTCGGTGATGATCAAGTTTTAGGGGCGTCCGATGAATGGGAAGATATTCTCGGGATTTCTAGCTCTGACATCTCTGGCTGGCGCCGATGGGCAATGGGTGTTGGCCTCGTCCACTCTCACCTACCACGTGTCGCACCCGCTTCACCAGAGCGAAGGAGCGAGCCACGCGGCGCGGGGGAAGGGCGTTTGCCAAGGTGGGCAATGCAATTTCCTGATCGCCGCGCCGGTGAAGTCGTTTGAGTCGGGCGACACCAATCGGGATCTTCACATGGTGCAGGTTACGCACGGCGCGCAGTTTCCATTGGTGAGCGCGCGAGTCTCGTTGCTTGAGGCGGCTTTGACGTCGGCGAGCATTCGCTGCGACGTGGAGATCGAATTTGCCGGGCGGACTGCGAAGTACAAGGATGTGGTGTTCCAGGTGCTGACCAGCGGGAGCGAGACGCGGATTACGGGATCGATTCCGGCGACTTTGTCCGATTTCAAGATAGAGGCGCCATCGCTGCTGTCGATTCCTGTGAAGAACGACATGCCGGTGCGGGTGGATATGACTTGGCGTCCCATGTGACCAGGCGCCGGCCTGCACAAGGCGGAGCCTTATATTATTTACTTTTAGTTTCTTTGTGCGCTGCGAAGATTTTCAGGCGGCCTGCGCCAGCAGTTGGTTGAACAGATGGAGGCTGGCTTTGCGTGCCGCTAA
>JBEKDV010000106.1:0-19748 GCA_050014175.1 Candidatus Solibacter sp.
GACAAGATTGGTCATTTGGGGAAATAACCTGATCCAGTGTTTCAGGGAGCCTCGCTCCACGCTAGGGGGGGCGCGTTGTGGAGAGGCCGCGTCGGCCATTACCGCACAGCGGTTTAGTTCATTGACTATGGGGAAGTGGTGAAGTTGGAGGCATGCGATTCACCGCAGAGACGCAGGGACGCAGAGGGAAGCGCAGAGCTCATGCCACGACGAGTGCCCGTAGTGGAATGTGCTGGGAAACCCGAGAAGAATGCCCCCACGAATGGGGGCATGGCAGCCTTGGAAGGCTACTCTAACGGTGCGTCGACGAAGAATCAACGAGTTGGAGATGGGTTTCTGGGGAGAAGACATCACATTGAGACGGAAGAAGAGAAAGCGGAGGGAGCGGAGAGGCTGGTTGGGGGCTGGGTGGCAAATTGGTGGATTGTGCGACAGGTCCGGGGGATTCAACCACAGGGAGCGTAAGTGATTGATCTGCGGGAGGCTCGGCGGGTTTCTCAACAACGGAGCGCGGTGATTCTCAACAGAGATGAATTGTGGTGAATTTGGACATCCCATATCTATTTGATTTCAGGGTAGATACAGCGGTAGAAAGAGGCGTGCCGTGGCCTTTGAAATGCACTTGAAGAGAACGGAAAGGGTGGAGATGATATGACGGTCATACTGGTTCTGGCGAGCTTCCTGGTTTTCATCGTGGTGGATTACTTTTTGAATCGGCGCAAGGCGATCCGCACGGTTGCGGCGGAAGCCCCGCATCGGGCGGCGGCCGCGTGGGGCGCCGACTATGTGGACGGTTTCCTGGTTCCGCAGAGCGTGTCCTACCATTCCGGCCACAGTTGGCTGCTGAGGGAACGGAAGAACGTGGTTCGGGTCGGCGCGGACGAGTTCGCGGCCGCGCTGGCAGGCAGGGTCGAGAAGATCGAGTTGCCGAAGCCGGGGCAATGGATCCGGCAGGGGCAGAAGGCGATCGTGCTGATGCGGGACGGCCAGAAGACCGAGATGGTATCGCCGACCGAGGGCGAAGTGATGGAGGTAAATGCCGAGGTGGTGAGGAACCCGGCTTTGTTGCGGCAGGATCCGTACGGCAAGGGGTGGCTGCTGAGCCTGCACGTTCCGGATGAGGAGAACACGTCGCGGAACTTGATTCCAAAGATCCTGGTGCGGGAATGGATGCGCGAGGCGGTGGAGCGGCTCTATGCGCGGCAACCGGCGCTGGCGGGCGCGGTGGCGGCGGATGGCGGGCGGCCGGCGGAGGATCTGCTGGCGGCGCTTCCCGGGACCAACTGGGCAGACGTGACCAGCGAGTTCTTTCTGACCAAGTAACACGCTTGGCGGCGAAGGGACTGGCGGTGGGCAGGGACTAGTAAGGGTTCACCCCAGAATCGGCGTTCATCCGGGTTGATCGGCGGTCAGTAAGCGTTCTGGCAAGGAGATAGCCACCGATGAACGCCGATGAACGCCGATTTTTTGCGTGCGCACCGGTAGGGACGGCCAGGGTGGAGCGACCTGGAGGCATACATGTCCGAGCTTCGCTCGAATGGACAGGCCGCAGGCCTATCCCACAACGCCGCGAAAGTGAGGGGTTCTACAACAGGGACGTTGGATTCGCCTACAGGCTACCTAACCGACTGATTCCGTGAGAGATGGTGGCGATTATCAACATTGCGACGTTGCAATTGTCCACAGCACTCCAGGTGTGGCAAATACCAACATATGTAACTGTATGAATCCACGACGGATACAGAGGCAAAACACAGCGATGTTTGGCACGACAGGTGCATTAATAGGAGACAGAAAGGCGGTAAACGAAATGACAGTTCTTCTAGTTCTCGGCACCTTCTTGGTCTTCATCGTATTGGATTATGCGTTGAATCGTCGCAAGGCTGTGCAGACGGTGTCTGCGGAAGCCCAGACGCTCGCGGCTGCGCGGGTTGGTTCGGAGTATGTGGACGGATTCCTGGTTCCGGCAAGCGTTTCGTATCACAGCGGGCACAGTTGGCTGGTGCGGGAGCGCCAGAATGTCGTGCGCATGGGAGCGGATGAATTCGCCGCTGCCCTGATGGGCAAGATCGAAAAGATCGAACTGCCGAAGCCGGGGCAGTGGATTCGCCAGGGGCAGAAAGTGATTTCCTTCTTCCGCGACGGCCAGAAGACGGAAATGGTCTCGGCGACGGAAGGCGAAGTGATGGCGATCAACGCCGAAGTGCTGGAAAATCCGGCACTGTTGCGGCAGGATCCCTACGGCAAGGGCTGGCTGCTGAGCGTCCACGTTCCCGACGAAGAGAACACCACGCGGAACTTGATCCCGCGGAAGTTGGTTGGCGAGTGGATGCGCGAAGCGGTGGAGCGGCTTTATGGGTACCAGCCGGCGCTGGCGGGAGCGGTAGCGGCGGATGGCGGCCGGCCGGCGGACGACCTGATGGCGGCCCTGCCCGGCGCGGACTGGACGGCAGTCACCGGCGAGTTCTTCCTCACAAAGTAGGATTTCTTTTGGGCGTTGTAAAGATTCCCTACACATTGCCCTGGTTTTCTGTTAAAAAGGAATTGAGGGTCTCAATATGTCGAAGGCGATACTGTACGACAGCACCCTTTGCATCGGTTGCAAGGCCTGCGAAGGCGGCTGCGCCGAGCGCTGGGGGCTGCCGTACAACGACAAAATCGCCGCGGAAGAGACGATTTCGGCCCACAAGCTGACGGCGGTGCAAACCCACGGGGAACACTACAGCCGCCGCCTGTGCATGAATTGTCAACAACCCGCGTGCGCTTCGGTCTGTCCGGTGGGCGCGTTGCAGAAGACCACGCTGGGACCGGTGACATACGATGCGGACAAGTGCATGGGCTGCCGTTACTGCATGCAGGCCTGCCCGTTCCAGGTGCCGACCTACGAGTGGGACAAGCGGCTGCCGAAGATGCGCAAGTGCAACATGTGCTACGAGCGGCAGAGCGCCGGCAAGCAGACGGCGTGCGCGGAAGCCTGTCCGGTGGGCGCCACGATATGCGGCGAGCGGGACGAGCTGCTGGCGGAAGCGAACAAGCGGATTGCGGAGAAACCGGGCGGTTACTACCACAAGGTCTACGGGGTGAACGAAGTCGGCGGCACGAGCGTGCTGTACCTTTCGGCAGTGCCGTTCGAGGAGATCGGGCTGCGCACGAATGTGCCGATGGAAGCCTTGCCGGAGACCACGTGGCGGGTGCTGGAGCTGGTGCCGGACGTAGTTTCGACGGGATCGGTTTTATTGGGCGGCATCTGGTGGATCACCAACCGCCGGGCCGAGGTGGCCAAGAAGGAGGGTCGGCGCAGATGAAGTTGCAGGTCCCCAAGATCACCGTCTGGCGCGCAATATTCGCGGCCATCATGGTGAGCGGGCTGTATGCCACGTACCTGCGGGTGATGTACGGGCTGGGCGGGGCGACGAACCTGAGCGATAAATTTCCCTGGGGCCTGTGGATCGGCTTCGACGTGATGTGCGGGGTGGCTCTGGCGGCCGGCGGGTTCACGCTGGTGGCGATGGTTCATATCTTCAATATCGAAGCCTACAAGCCGGTGTTGCGGCCGGCGATATTGACGGCGTTCCTGGGATACACGCTGGTGGTGGTCGGGCTGCTTTACGACTTGGGGCGGCCGGACCGGTTGTGGCATCCGCTGGTGATGTGGAATCCGCACTCGGTGATGTTTGAAGTGGCGTGGTGCGTGACTCTTTATACGACGGTGCTGTTCCTGGAATTCCTGCCGATGGTATTTGAGAGATTCGGGATGCACAAGCCGCTGGAGTGGATCCACAGAATCTCGGTACCGCTGATGATTCTGGGTGTGCTGCTGAGCACGCTCCACCAGAGCTCGCTGGGGTCGCTGTTCCTGATTGTGCCGGAGAAGCTTTATCCGCTGTGGTACACGCCGATTTTGCCGTTGCTGTTCTGGCTTTCGTCGATTGTAGTGGGCCTGGCGATGACGATTTTCGAATCGTGGCACAGCAGCCGGGCCTTTGGCCGGGCGCTGGAGCTGCCGCTGTTGGCGAGCATGGGCCGGGTGCTGGCCGTGCTGTTGAGCGTGTACCTGTGGATACGGTTTGTGGACATGAGCCACCGGCACGTGTTCGGGCTGCTGACGCGAAACCGGACGGAAACCTGGCTGTTCGGGCTGGAGATCGCCTTGATGGCGATTCCCGCCGTGCTGCTGTTTCAAGCCAAGGTGCGGATGCGGCCGGGCGCGCTGTACGCCTGTGCGGTGATGGTGGTGTTCAGCGTCATTACCAACCGGCTCAACGTGGGCATTACGGGGCTGGAAGCGGGAAGCGGCACACACTACGTACCGAAGTGGAGCGAAGTGGCGGTGACGCTATCGATCGTGGCGGCGGGCTTCGCGATCTTCCACTTCATCGCGCAGAACTTCCCTGTTTTCGAGGCAGCCGGGCATGAGACGGCGCCGGCGGAGCAGGAAGAAACGGAGGAAGACCAAGTCGCCGTCTGATGCCATCGCCGAACACAATCCGCATAGGATTGGCCGCCAAGCTCGCGATCTGCGTGATCGCCAGCACAGCGGCCTTTTTCGCGTTGTTCGGGTATATCAACCTGCGGATGGAGCGTAGCAACTCCGAGGATCTGATCAAGCAGTCGGCCTACCGGACGGCCGACGTGATTCTGCGCAGCACGCACTATGGAATGCTGCACAACGATCGGGATGCGCTGTACAACATCATTCAGGGGCTGGGCAGCGAGACCGGCATCCGGCGGATCCGCCTGTTCAACAAGGAAGGGCGGATCACGCTTTCCACCGAAGCCGGCGAAATCAACACCGTGGTGGACAAGAACGCCGAAGCCTGCTACGGGTGCCACCAGCAGTCGGCGGCGCTCAGCAAACTGAACCGCAAGGACCGGGCGCGCCGCTTTACGGACAAGCAGGGGCACAGCGTACTGGCGGTGATCCAACCGGTGGACAACGCGCCGGAATGCTCCAACGCGGCCTGCCACGTGCATCCGGCGGGGCAGCAGGTGCTGGGGGTGATCGACGCCAATCTTTCGCTGGACACGGTGGACGTGCAGATGGCGCAACACCAGGCGAACCTGTGGTATTTCCTGGTGGGCGCGATGGTGCTGGGTTCGGCGCTGGCGGTAGGGTTCATCTGGACGGTGGTGTACCGGCCGGTGAAGAAACTGATCGACGGCACGCACCGGGTGGCGGATGGGGACCTGGCGTATCGCCTGCCGGTGGGTTCGGACGACGAACTGGGCGACCTGGCGCGCTCCTTCAACAAGATGACGTCCAAGGTGGAAGGGGTGCAGGCGGAGATCGAAGAGCGGGTGCGGCGCAAGACGGCCGAACTGGAGAAAATCCACAAGACGCTGTTGAGCTCGGAGAAGATGGCCTCGATCGGCAAGCTGGCGGCGACGGTGGCCCACGAAATCAACAATCCGCTGTTCGGCATCCTGACGTACGCGCGGCTGACGCTGCGCAGCGTGCAGAAGCTGGAGTTCGAGGGGCGCGGCGAGGTGGAGGAGCAGTTACAGACCATCGAGCGGGAGAGCAAGCGGTGCGGCGAGCTGGTGAAGAGCCTGCTGACGTTTTCGCGGCAGGCGCCGAGCCAGCGCGAGCCGCAGGATCTGAACACGGTGGTACACCGGGCGGTGCAACTGGTGAAGCACAAGCTGGACATGCAGAGTATCGAATTGATGGAGAGCCTGGGTGAGGGGTTACCGCCAGTGGAATGCGATGGGAACCAGATCCAGCAGGTGATTCTGGTGCTGATGGTGAACGCCTCGGAGGCGATGCCCAAGGGGGGCAGGCTCGAAATAACCACGGAATTCGACCCGGCGAGCGAACAGGGAGTGGTGCGGGTGAAGGATAGCGGATCGGGTATTCCGCCGGACGTGCTGCCGCGCATCTTCGACCCGTTTTTCACCACCAAGGAAGACCAGAACCGCACAGGTCTTGGCCTGGCGGTGGCGGCGGGGATTATCGACCAGCATGCGGGGGAAATCACCGTCCGGTCGAAGCCGGGCGAAGGCACGGAGTTCCGGGTGGCGCTGCCGGCGACGGCGGCGGCGGTGGCGGGGCTGAGGCGTTGAACAGGCAAGGTAAGGCAGTAACGGGAAGCAACGGGAGGATCACATGGTAAGCGTAGCAGAACCACCAGTAGCAACTCGGACCAAGGGCAGAATTCTGATAGTGGACGACGAACTGGTGGTGCGCGATTCGCTGGGCAAGTGGTTTACCAGCGAGGGGTACACGGCGCGGCCGGCGGGAGGCGCCCGGGAAGCCCTGGAGGTCATCCAGCAGGCGGAGTTCGATATTGCGCTGCTCGACATCAAGATGCCGGGCATGGACGGCATGGAACTGCAGGCCCGTTTGAAGGAAGCGGATCCCGACCTGACGATCATCATCATGACGGGATATGCCAGTGTGGATACCGCGGTACAGGCCTTGAAAATGGGGGCTTACGATTACATCACGAAGCCGGTGGATCCGGACGAGCTGTCGCACCTGGTGAGCAATGCGCTGGAACACAAACGGGCGCGCCGCGAAGTGGTGCGGTTGCGGGAGAACCTGCAGGAAGTGGTGCCGGGGACGGAGTTGATCGGCAAAAGTCCAGCGATGCGCAAGGTGACGGAGCTGATCGAAATGGTGGCGCCGACGGAAGCCACGGTGCTGATCACGGGGGAAACCGGGACGGGCAAGGAAGTGGTGGCGCGGGCCATCCACGCGGCCGGTCCGCGGCGCTACATGCCGCTGGTGACGGTGCATTGCGGAGCGCTGACGGAGACGCTGCTGGAAAGCGAGCTGTTCGGGCACGAAAAGGGCGCGTTTACCGGGGCGCAGTACCGCAAGAAAGGCAAGTTCGAAGTGGCGGACGGGGGCAGCGTTTTCCTGGACGAGATCAGCGACATCAGCCTGAAGACGCAGACCGACCTGTTGCGGGTTTTGCAGGAAAAGGAAATCGTGCGGGTGGGGGGCAACCAGCAGATCAAGGTGGATTTCCGGGCGATTGCGGCCACCAACAAGAATCTGGAGACGCTGGTGAAGGCCGGCACCTTCCGGCCGGATTTGTACTACCGGCTGCACGTTTTCTGTATCGAGCTGCCGCCGTTGCGCGAGCGGCGGGAAGACATACCGCTATTGGTGGCGCACTTCCTGAACAAGTTCTGCATGGCGACCAGCCGGCCGGTGCCGCAACTCTCGCAGGAAGCCATCGAGGTGCTGATGCGGCACGATTGGCCGGGCAACGTGCGCGAGCTGGAGAACGCGGTGGAACGGGCCCTGGTGGTGGGCCGGGGGAATGAAATCAAGCCGGCGGATTTCTCCTTCCAGTTCCAGATGGACGAACCGAAGGGCGGCAAGACGCTGGACGACATCGAGCGGGTGCACATCGAGCGCATCCTGCGCGAGACGCAGCACAACCTGTCCCGGGCGGCGCGGATCCTGGACATCGATCGCACCACGCTATATAACAAATTGCGGCGCTACGGACTACGGTGAAACCGATCCACCTGATCCCGCTAGGCAACGGGGCCGGGCCGATGGAGCCGGGACTCGTGGTGCTGGAGCATCTGGCGGCCAGGTTGGCGCGGACTTTCCGCACGCCATGCCGCATCCGGCCGGAGACGTTCGACGTGTCGTTCGCGCTGGACGCCGGGCGGGGGCAGTATTATTCCACGGCAATCCTACAGCGTCTGGAGCGCTCTAGCGACCTGGATGCGCGCGTGCTGGGGGTGACGGCGTGCGATCTGTATGTCCCGGTACTCACCTTCGTGTTTGGGGAAGCGCAATTGGACGGGAACTGCGCGGTGGTTTCGACGGCGCGGCTGCAGGAAGAGTTTTACGGGATGCCGCGGCACGAAGACCTGCATCGGGAGCGCCTGGTCAAGGAGGCGGCCCACGAGCTGGGACACACCTTCGGGCTGCGCCACTGCGCGGATTGGCGGTGCGTGATGTCGTCCAGCCACGGGGTGGAACGGCTGGACGTGAAGGGGGCGGATTTCTGCTCCAGTTGCAGGAAAACGGTGCTGAGTAACGGACGCTGGTAGGGGGACTTGTAGTTCGAGGGATGCGGGTTCAACGAGAGAGACGCAGAGAACGCAGAGACAAGCGCAGAGAAGACAAAGACCATTGGCCGCCGATGAACGCCGATAAACGCGGATAACACAAAACGCCTGATGGAGTGTTATCGGCGTTCATCGGCGTTCATCGGCGGCTGATTTATTTTTTCGGGGTTATGCCACGGCGCATTCAGGTTCGGTTGCGGGGGATCGTACAGGGGGTGGGGTTCCGGCCGTTTGTGTACAATCTGGCGCGGCGGCTGAACCTCGCCGGGTACGTGCTGAACGATTCCTCCGGGCTGATCGCGGAGGTGGAGGGGGAAGAGGCGGCGATCGAGGCTTTCCTGGCGGCGCTGGGGAACGAGCATCCACCGCTGGCGTGGATACAGGAACGCGAGGTCACTTCCCTGCCCCCTAACGGCGAGCGGGGATTCCGCATACGGAAGAGCGTGGCGGAGACGGGCAAGTTCGCGCTGATCTCGGCGGACATCGCCACTTGCGGAGACTGCCTGGCCGATTGCATGGATGCGGGCAACCGGCGGCACGGCTACGCCTTCACCAACTGCACCAACTGCGGGCCGCGGTACACGATCATCCGCGACATTCCCTACGACCGGCCGCACACCACGATGGCGGGTTTTGAGATGTGCGCGAAGTGCCGCGCGGAGTACGAGGACCCGGCGAACCGGCGCTTCCACGCGCAACCGAACGCGTGCCCGGCGTGCGGTCCGGCGCTCTCGGCGGGGATTCAAGAAGCGCAACGGAGGCTGGCGGACGGAGAGATTGTGGCGGTCAAGGGGCTGGGCGGGTTCCACCTGGCTTGCGACGCGCGCAACGCGGAGGCGGTGGGGCGGCTACGGGCGCGCAAACGGCGGAGCGACAAGCCGTTCGCGGTGATGGTGCGCGACGTGGAGGCGGCGCGCCAACTCTGCGCGGTGGACGAGGCGGCGGCGCGCGCGCTGACGGGACCGCGGCGGCCGATCGTCATTCTGCCGCGGCGGGCGGACGCGGGCCTCGCGGAAGCGATCGCGCCGGGCAATCCCACGCTGGGCGTGATGCTCCCCTACACGCCGCTGCACCACCTGCTGTTCGCCCGCGCGGCGCCGGGGGGCAGCGCCGCTGGTGGGGCAGGCGCTTCCGCCTGCCAACCCGCGGGCTCGATGGGGCGTTGGCAGGCGGACCCAGAGGGTACCCCGCCTGCTCCACCTTGCCTGCCCCACGATTTTTCATGGGAGGCCTGTCCCACTGCGCTGGTGATGACCAGCGGCAATCTGAGCGAGGAACCGATCGTGGTGGACAACCAGGATGCGCACCAGCGCCTGGGCGCGGTGGCCGACTGGTTCCTGACGCACAATCGCGACATCTACATGCGCGCCGACGATTCGGTGGTGCGCCTGTTTGAAGGCGAGGAGCGGGCGATGCGGCGCTCGCGCGGGTACGTGCCCGAGACTCTTGACGTGGGCCGCGCACTGCCGGAGTTGCTGGCATGCGGCGGCGAGTTGAAGAACGTATTCTGCCTCACCAAGGGGACGCATGCCATCCTGAGCCAGCACATCGGAGATCTGGAGAATTACGAGACGCTGGTTTTCTTCGAGGAGACGCTGGCCAACCTGAAGAAGCTATTCCGGGTCGAGCCGCGGGCGGTGGCTTACGATCTGCACCCGGGGTATCTGAGCACGAAGTACGCGCTGGGGCTGGAGGGGGTGGAGAAGATCGGTGTGCAGCACCATCATGCGCACATCGCCTCGTGCATGGCGGAGAACGGATTGACGGGCGATGTGATCGGCGTGGCGATGGACGGAACGGGTTACGGATTGGACGGCGCCATCTGGGGCGGCGAGTTCCTGGTGGCGGGCTACGCGGGGTTCACGCGCAGGGCGCATCTGCGCTACGTGCCGCTGGCCGGCGGGGACGCGGCGGTGCGCGAGCCGTGGCGCTCGGCGCTGGGATATGTGGGGACCCAGGAGCGGATCGCAGGCGTGGGGGAAGAGCGGGTGCGGGCGGTGCGGCGGATGATCGCGACGGGGACCAATACGGTGATGACGTCGTCGTGCGGGCGCCTGTTCGACGCGGTGGCGGCGCTGGTGGGGCTGCGCACGGAGGTGAATTTCGAAGGGCAGGCGGCGATCGAACTGGAAGGGATCGTGGACCCGTCGTGCGAGGAACGGTACGAATTCGACATCGGCGGAGAGGAAATCGACTTTCGCGCCATGATGGAGCGCATCGTGAGGGAGAGGGCGGCGGCGGCGGTGGTGGCGGCGCGCTTTCACAATACGCTGGCGGAGGCGATCCACGAGATGTGTCTGCGCATGCGGCGGGAGAGCGGGCTGCGGCGGGTCTGCCTGAGCGGGGGCACGTTCCAGAATATGCGATTGCTGGGGCTGGTGGCGCGGGCGCTGCGCGGGAGCGGATTCGAGCTTTTCCTGCATAGGAAGGTGCCGCCCAACGATGGCGGGATCGCGCTGGGGCAGGCGGCGGTCGCGGCGGAGAGGATGAAGTAGGGGCGTTAGGGAGAGGGTCGGAGAGGGCGGGAGCCGGTTCACCGCGGAGACGCTGAGAACGCAGAGATAAGCTCAGAGAATACCGGGAACAGCACGACGGACGGCGCGGGTTCGCCTCTTCCCCGGGGTGCGCGGAGAAGGGAGTGGAGATCGTGGAGGAACGGCTGAAGAAGATACGGCGCGGCGCGTTGCTTCCGTGCGCGGGGTGGCGTAAAGTGGTGGGGCGGGTGGAGGCCCCGATTCCTCATGGCTTTCTGTACCAGTTGTGGCGCCACGGTTCAAGGCGCGTTTTGTCAGCAATGCGGCACGCCGTCGAGCGCAGCCGCGGCTCAACCGGCCGCACCACAGGCGTCACCGCAGCCGGTAGCGCAGGCGGCGCCCATGGCTGCGGCGCCGGTGAAGGGCAAGATCAGCCCTATCGTGTGGATCCTGCTGATCGTGGTTGGCCTCGTTGTGGTCGGCATAGTCGGCCTGGTGGGCACCGGGCTTTACGTGGCGCACAGTGTGGCGCGGAATCCGGGGTTGGCGATGGCCAGGATCCTCACGGCAGCCAACCCCGACGCGGAGGTGCTGAGTACGGACCCCAATTCGCAGACCATGCGCATTCGCAACAAGAAGACGGGGGAAGAAGTCACGCTTTCGTTCGACGATTTGAAGAAGGGCAAGTTCACCTTGTCCGCGACGGACAAGAACGGACAGGTGGCCAACGTGGAAATCGGCGGCGGCGAAGGCAAGCTGCCATCGTGGGTTCCAACGTACCCCGGCGCCAAGGCACAAGGCAACATGACGGCCAAGGGTGAGGACGCCAACGGCACGGGCGAAGGCGGCATGGTCGCCTTCACGACGCCGGACGCTCCGTCCAAGGTGACGGCCTTCTACGAAGCGAAATGCAAGGAGATGGGCGCGACCGTCAACCTGACGCAGACCGCCGAGACCGGTGGCATGCTGACGTGTGAAGACGAAGGCGCGAAGCGCTCCTTGACCGTGATCGTGGGTGGGGGCGGCGGCGAGACGTCGTTAACGCTCACCTACGGCAGAAAGCGGTAGGGGCGGGACCGCGGTGACGCGCCCGAGCTGTGTAATGGCTCGTAACAACTCGTCCTGGCGGATGGGCTTGGCCGCGTGACCATCCATTCCCGCCTTAAGGCAGCGCTCGTCGTCGCTCTTCAAAGCATGCGCGGTGAGGGCGAGAATCGGCACGCGCGCGTCCGCGGCTTCACCAGCGCCAATCGCGCTCGCCGCGGTCAGGCCGTCCATCTCGGGCATCTGGAGGTCCATCGGCACCATGTCGAATCGCGACCGCCGGCAGGCCTCGACGGCGGCGCGCCCATTGTCCACACAGACCACGTCATGGACGTAGAGGGCAGTTTTCAGGTACATCCGAGAATGTGCGCGTTAGGGTACTCGCCGCGCGCGATTTCCAGACCGCGGCTGGCCTGCACGGCTTCCAGATCGCCGAACAAAAGCACTACGCGGGCGGCCGAACGGAGTCTGCCGCGGAACTGCGGCAGCCAACCCGTCTGCGCCGACCACTGACACTGTTCGGTCCTCAGCTAACGCCCATATCGACCGTTGAAGCCATTTCGCTATCGGCGGGGAGGCGTTCCGGCGGATGGACAGGCCAGGAGGCTTGTCCTACTGCGTCTATAATAGATGCTTATGTCTCGTGAACTTCTCATCCAGTGTCCGGATGGGCAGATGAAGACCGTCGCGCTCACCGGGGGGCGCCTGTCGATCGGCCGTTCCAGCGCGGCCGAGCTCTGCTTTCCCGAGGATGCCGGGCTCTCCCGGCAGCACTTCGCGTTCGAAGCGGAGGGCGACGATTGGACGGTGCAGGACCTGGGCAGCAAGAACGGCACCTTCGTCAACAATATTCCGCTGAAAGCGCGGCTGATTCTCAAGCCCGGCGACCGCGTGACCGCCGGGCACCTGGCGATCGTGTACGCGCCCGATCCGGGCAACGCCCCCGGGGTGGTCGTCTTCGAGGGCGAAACCAGTTCGCCCACCACTTCCACCGTGGTCACCAGCCTGGAGGGCGCGCTCTCCAACCAGACCATGGCCTTCGAGCGGGCGGGAGCGAAAACGTCGGCGCCCATGCAGGCGCTGATCCGCGCCGGCCAGGAACTCAGCGAAAACCGCCCGCTCCACGAGCTCTTCCCGGTGATCCTCGACCTGGCCATCCAGGCGGTGAACGCGCAACGCGGCGTGCTCATGATTCTGGAGGGCGGCGAACTGCTTCCCCGCGCGCACAAGGGAGACGGCTTCCGCATCAGCACCGCCGTGCGTGATCGCGTGATGAAGGACCGCGCGTCGATTCTGGTGCGCGACGCCCAACTGGACGACGCCTTCAAAGGCCGCATGAGCATCGTGGAGCAGAAGGTGCACACCATGATGGCGGCGCCCTTGCAGACCAAAGACCGCATCATCGGCCTTATCTACCTGGACTCGCCGTTCGTGCTGCGCGAATTCACCAAGGACGATCTGAGCCTGCTCACGGTGATGGCCAATGTGGCGGCCATCCGCATCGAGAACGCACGCTTGGCGGAAGTCGAACAGGCGGAGCGCATCATGGCGCGCGACCTTGCGCAGGCGGCGGAGATTCAGGGGCGGATGCTGCCCGAGAAGGCCCCGGAGGTTCCGGGCGCCGACCTGGCGGGTTTCAACATGGCGTGCCGCACGGTGGGCGGCGACTACTACGATTTCTTCACCTACCCCGATGGCCGCGTGGCGCTCGCCTTGGGCGACGTTTCCGGTAAGGGCATGCCCGCCTCCTTGATGATGATGGCGCTGCAGGCGCGCGTCCATGTGCTGGCCGAGGATCCGGGTAACCTGGCGCACTTCATGACGCGCATCAACAAGGCCACCTGCGCCAAATGCCCGAGCAACCGCTTCATCACGTTCTTCTTCTCGGTGCTGAACGCCGCCACCGGGGAGCTGGCCTACGCCAATGCGGGGCACAATCCGCCGATTCTGATGCGCGCTAACGGCGACGCCGAGATGCTGGAGGGCGGCGGCCCGGTCCTGGGAATCCTCGCCGTCGCCCCCTATAGCGAGATGCACGCGCAGCTGGACCACGGCGACATGCTGGTGCTTTACAGCGACGGCGTAACCGAGGCCAACAATCCGGCGTATGACCAATTCGACGAGCCGCGTTTCATCGAAGTGCTCAAGGCCCACCGCACGCTGCCGGCGAGCGGGATTGTCCAGGCGGTGATCAAAGCCGTCACCGAATTCGCCGCCGGCGCGCCGCAGGCGGACGATATCACCCTGCTGGTGGCGAAGCGGCTATAGGTGCTCACCGACCTGGTGCAAATCAAACTGCTGGGCGAAAAGAAACGCCCCGAAAACGAACGTTTCCGCAAGCACATGAAGAGCTTCGATCACTCGGACCGCATTCTGCGGCGCATCGCCGAGGGGATCGAAGATTCCATCGATTGCCTGGCGTGCGCCAACTGCTGCCGCGTGGCCACTGCCAAGGTGACGGAGCGCGACGTGGAGCGCCTGGCCAAATACCTGCACGTCAAGCCCGCCCGGGTCATGGCGGAATACGTGGTGAAGAGCGAAGAAGAGGGTCTCATTCTGCGGCGCGACCCCAAGACCGGCTGCGTCTTTCTGAGCGGCAACGAATGCACGGTCTACGACGCGCGCCCCGAAGGCTGCCAGAAGTTTCCCCACGTGGTGCGCGGCAACGGGAGCATCGCCAGCCGCATGTGGGAGCTGATCGACCGCGCCTGCTACTGCCCCATCGTCTACAACTCGCTGGAAGCCTTCAAGGACGAAATGGGGTTTAAGCGGTAGGGTGGGCGACGGGCCGCGGATCGGCGCGCCTTTTCCGAGCCGTTTGGGCGCTTCGGTTGACCGACTCGGAGGCTCAGCGGCGTCACAGGGAACCTGGGGGCCTGATGATTCCATCACCGCGACATACCAGGACTGATCCGCCTGGGACGGCCTTTTGGAGCCAGTGTACGATAACGCGCGTTTTTCGTCCACAACCACCGCTTGTTTGCGTGCGTTTTGGCGCGCCCATCTGCGCAGGCGGTAGTCCAGGAAGTGGCGAACGCGCCCAGAAGTTGACTGGCCCGCACGAACCCCGATAATTAACATGAGGTGAATGATGCGAGCGACAGTTGCGCTGGTGCTGGCGATCGCGGCGCATGCTCAACCACAGCCTGCCCCGCGAACAGAATTCGAGGTGGCGTCACTCAAGCCCGGCGATCCCGCCGATCCCAGTTCTAGTGTCCGCACGACACCCGGCGGTCTGCAAATGCGCAATACCACGTTGAAGAACCTTGCTCGGAGTGCGTACGGCCTGAACGAGTATCAGCTCGAAGGTGGGCCAAAGTGGATCGATTCGGCAAGATTCAATGTTGACGCCAAACTCCCGGTCGGAGCACCGCGAGGCGAGATCCCGCTGATGATTCAGGCACTGCTTGCGGACCGGTTCCATCTAAGGTTCCACCGTGTTACCAAGACCCTGCCGGAGTATGCGCTCGTGGTGGCAAACGGCGGTCCGAAACTCCAGGCGGCGAGTGAAGACGATACCAATCCCCAAGGTTCCAGCCAGGGGGACCGCCAGATCCAAGGCCGGCGCTTGCCGATGTCCAGCTTGGCCAGCATGCTCATAAGTGTCGTGGGAGCCCCCGTTCTCGACAAAACCGAACTGGCGGGGAACTATAATTTTGTCTTGGAGTTCGCACCGCTCCTGGGAACGCCCAGAGAGGATGAGACGCTTCCTACTATCTTCGCCGTACTAACGGAAAAGCTAGGGCTGAAGCTGAAAGCCATCAAGGGGCCGGTTGAGGTGCTGGTGATCGATCAGGCGGAAAAGCCGACAGAGAATTGAGGCAACGAGTTCGTCGCAGGCGCTCCTCGATATCGCAAGGGGTGTCGAACTGCCACGACTGGTCATCCAAAGCCCGGCACTTTCGTAGTTTTGGCCGGTATGTGGCCGTTATCGTACACTGGCCAATCCGCCCCGCCGATGGCAAGCTGGCGGATAGATCCTGGTCAACGCCGTAGCAATCAGCGGATCGGGGTGATCGCAAGCTGCTGGCAGATCCTGTGCGCCAGCCGATTGTCGATCTCCGCATGACGCGGGACCGGAGCTTTCGCACCGTTGGCTGGATTGGTATATATCGTGTGGCGGCCGCCCTCTCGCTCCAACCGGCACCCCTGGCGCTGCAGGTGCCCGATCAGTTCATGCCTCTTCAAACTCGGGACGCCCCGACATGGACGGAGAGCGGAACGAGTTCGATCAGGTCGGCATCGGAGATCGCTTCCGGATCGGGAATCGGCAAGGGCTTGCCTTCCTCCAGAAGACACTGAGCTAGATCCTCCATGGCGCTAGCGATCATCAACCGGGCGTCGGGTAAGTCGAAGCCCTGCGTGACGGCTCCTGGGAAATCGAGGGCCTCCGCAACGACCATTTCGCCGGACGCGCGTGGAAGGTGGAAGGCGATATGGTAGCGGAGCATACGTCCATTCTACTGCATAGGGCCATCCGCGGGCAGCCGGAACGGAACGTATCACGCACTGGATTTCTCTGGTGAAACGCCTCTCGCGAAATGATCCCCGAGTAGTCGCCAGTGTCCACCGATGACCACGTGGTGCGCGGCAACGGGAGCATCGCCAGCCGCATGTGGGAGCTGATCGACCGCGCCTGCTACTGCCCCATCGTCTACAACTCGCTGGAAGCCTTCAAGGACGAGATGGGGTTTAAGCGGTAGGGAGTGCGACGGGCCGCGGATCGGCGCGCCGCGGCCGCGAGGTTCTCACTTCCCCGTCTTGCTCCAAACGGTCGCCGTGCCGTAAGGAGTGAGCCTCACTGGTCCAACCAAACCATAAGGCTGCACCAACCCGCGGTTCGCCACATCATCGTCAATTTTGGCCAATCGGTTGTTCAGGGTGGTTGCGACCCGCACGCTTATGTTGTTCTGGCCGGCCTTCAGATATGGACCGATATCGCCCACGGCGCCGATCTGGTCGATGGGGATCGTCCGGCCGTTGACCGTCACGGTGAACGTGTCGAAGACCTCACCCAGGCTCAACGTCGCGCCATTTGCGGCTGTCCATGTGGCCGGCAAGTCGAATGTCGTGCTGTACGTGCCGAGACCGGAAGCGTTTTGCAGGGCCGGGATCTCCGGCCACGCCTTGAGACCGTCCAGGTCGAGAGCGACGCGATCCTTCCGCGTTTGCGCCGCCGCGGCCCCGAATGTGGCCGCATATGGATTCGCAGGTTGCCAATCCTCGGCCGAGAGATGCCATTTCACTTTGGTCAGGTCGATCGGCGGCGGCACGTCGCCAATCGCCGTGCGAACGGTCCGGCCGCTGCTCAGCGTGGTCGTATAGGTCCCCGCCGCCGAGGCTCGGATCGCCACTGCGCCCCGATCCATGCAGGCGTCATCCGCGCTCGTCTGCGTAACATGGACCTCGGGAACCTCGATCCCGAAACGGTTCGGCTGTTCGCTCAGCGCGATGAGCACGGCGTTATCGCGCGCCAGCCGGATTCGCAGCGTGACGCGATCGCCGCTCGACGTGTAATTGACGATCGGCGTAATCTTCCCGGACCACGCATCGAGCAGGTAGGGCCGTCCGCGCCCTTCCAGGCTGAACTCACGTTCCACCGGTTCCCCGGTCGCCGGCTCGAAGAGGGTTCGCGGCTCATCCGGCGGACTCACAATACCCTGGTTATGTAAGAAGTAATAATCGGTCCTGGTTGCCGGATCCCTCCGGCGGATGCTGAGGACGGGCGACGGCGCGCCCGGCTCCGCCGATGGCCGGATCCCCAGCGACCGCAACTTGCCCGGCACATCGGACTCGTGTGCTACCCGCGAAACCGAGCGCTCGGCCAACAACTCCCCAATCGCGGTTCGAAGCGTGGGATCGGCCTCCGGAGTGTTGCCGGGCGTCCGATCGGGCGCCGCGCCAACCACGATGACCGGCAGTCCGGCGCGCGCATAGCCCAGGATCTTACGGGCAACCTCGGCGGGCATCGCCGTCTTGACCGGATCGGTCGGCGGCCCCTGCTCGCTGTCGATAATCAGCGCCTTGTACGCCGGCCCGTTCACGGCGAGACGGTTTCCCGTCACGGTGGCGTTGGGCAGGTCGAGCATCGTTGGGTTGAGGTAATCCCGCGTGTAGCCTGCCTCCGGCAGCTTGGTGTCGCCCCACGCCCGGTACTTGAAGCCTTGCGACGGAGGATAGAGGTAGTTCTGCATGTAGACGGCGACGTCGGTTTTCGCGTCGCCTTGCGTGAGGACCTGCTGGTTGCGTGCAAGATAGTCGTTGTAGGCTCGGGCGTCTGCCCAGAAGGGATTGCGCGGGCCCCAGGCGTTGGAGAACCCCGCCTGGCCGAAATTGTGGTAGCCCGGCCACTTCCACGTGGCGCCATCGCGGTACGGATAGACGTGATAGACCAGCTTGGTAATGCCTCCCGCGAAGCTCCTGTGCATGCGGATGATGGCATCCTGGAACGTCTGGGCGTAATTCTGGCCGAGCGCCGCGCAGCATTCCGTCGAGTACCACGGGTTCCCGGTCATGTGGTTGGCGGACGCCATCGGCAAGTAGTTGTCCACTTCATCGCCCGTAAACAGACTCTCGTGCTCAGGCCGGTCCACGGCCGCGGTCGCCAGTACCATATCCGTAATCGGCGTGGTGAGGCTAGCCTCTCCCTCCACCTGCACCCTCAGCACGTTGTTGTACTTCCGCACCCAGGTTCGCAGGGGGGCGATCTGCTTCTCCAGCCAGATATCGCCGCGTACGGCATACAAGTCATTACGCACGCGCGGCGCGCTGCCGTCGCTAAAGCTGAAAATCTCCTGGAAAAGCGCCGGCAGGTTCGGGATCAGCGGGTAGTGACGGCGGCTGCTGAACTCCTCGGCCATTTTATTGGTCCAGAGCTCGTCCGGGCTGCCGCGGTCGCTGGAGTGCGAATCGTAGAACACGTCGCCGCCGTTGGCCTTCATCAACTCCTTGACTTCCGCGCTCAAGCCCGTCTCCATGCTGTCGATCAGTTGCGCGTACCCTTCTTCGCTGAACGGATCCGGCTGCGCGAAGACGCCCCTCGACCAGAAGGCGATCAACTGCCATTGAGCGCCGGAGGGCGACGGCGGCGCGGTCCATCGGATGTCGCCGGCACTCGTGCCCCCAAGTACGCCGGCCGAATTTTTGCCGCTGACCGCGGGCGTCAGGTCGACGACCGACGACCGGTCCAGTTCCGCGGGGCCCGCGGCCGGGCACGGTGTCTGCGTGCAGCGGCAGGCCAGAACCGCTATGAGCGTCGCCCGGCTGGGCTGCGGCGCCCCTCCTCTGCCGGGCTGCCCGCCGCGGCCACCAACTCCCACAGGAGGGCCACCCGCTCGACCGCCGGCCCCGCCAGGTCCCCTACCGGCCGCCCCCGCGCCTTGTGCCCGGCCGCCGGACGGCAGCCCGCCGAACCCGCTCCGTCCGCCTGCCGTCAAAGTGGGTGGCGGCAAGTGTCCGTCGAACGTCTCGCCGGCATTCACAACGGCCTTGCCGACCACCAGCGTCTTCCGCGCATGGTCGTTATCGATCGAGTACCCGGCAGGATTCTGTGTGGGCCCATGGCTGAGGCTGACCTTAATTCCGACCTGGTTCGCCGCTCTGAGCAGCGCCATAAGCTGCTCGTTGTCCGGAAACGCGCCCTGGCCGATTTCCACGCCGGCGATGCCTTGGTCGTGCATCTCCCGGATCTCGGAGGCGATCTCCGCCGGATCCGCGGTTGCGGGCATATTCATCCGCACCCATGGCAGGTCGGTGGCGGGTGGCCGGGCGAAGGATGCCGCCGTCAGCGGCGTCACCGGGTTGAACTTGATCCATGCCGACCGCCCGGTTGCGGCGACCTGCCGGTTTTGGCCAGGCGCGACCGCTCCCAGCAGAACGAGGACCGTGAACACCGCGGCGGGGATGGCTGATTTCTTCATAGGCTGTCCAGCCAATTGTCCGCCGCGGTGCAGCCGAAAGCAATCGTTTCTCGGTTGTTTCGGTGCATGTCGAAGCCTGGCGGGTAGGTGATGGGCGAACTTCCCCCTAAGCGCACAACCAGGCGCTCGAATGCTGTCTCGGTCGAGGCTATCCCGACTTTCGCACTTCGCGGGGTTTGAGCCAGCTAAGTCTTTCAGATTCAGTTGAGGCATCCCAGAGGTCTTCACCACAAGGAAGGCTGATCTGCTGCCGCGATTGGACGCCGGCCGGTGG
>JBEKDV010000107.1:0-19728 GCA_050014175.1 Candidatus Solibacter sp.
CCACTCGCGGGTCCGGTTGGAACCACCGGCGGCAGATTGTACAGGGCTTCTTCCGGACCTTGAGCATCGTGATGATCCATCGTGGTCATCACGCGCCCGCTCGGTTCAGATCAGAATACCTGAATCACTTTTGGAGAGTACGGGTGGGTCAGTTTTGGAGAGCGCCGAAGCTCGGCGGCGAAGTCGTGCTGGATTTAATGTTCTGGCCCTCCGCGAAGCATAGATTTGGCTGGTACCTCGAACCGGACTACGAATACAACTTCGGTCGAGGGCATGAGCGCTCGGTTGGCATAAGCGGTGGCCTATTGATCGCGATCCGATGAGGCTCTGTTGGCGAATGCCGGATGCCCGTTGCACAAAGGACCCTTTCTGGGACGGTGGCTTCAACCACTTGGACGCCCAAACCGCGGATGTGCATGGGCCGGAACCGAGACCAGCCGTGGAGCTACCGATATTGCGAAATAACGCTCCCGCGCCCCGCCTGGCTCGGGCGAAAGTTAATTCCCATCGCCGGCGATCCGTTCGAAACCTCGTTTGAGCTTCTGGAAGCCGTCAAAAGACGCAGGGCCTGATTGCTTGGTGGAAAGGTTAGCGACAACTATCCTCCGGGGCGGCTCGGCCTTTGGGCTCGGCCTTTGGGCGGTCAACTTCCGGATGGCGCGTGATCCGGACGGAATGAGGCGAGTCGGTATGGTATCGGACACCCACGCCAGGATGATTTGTCCTATCTGCATTTTCCCGGTACACCTATCGTGGAAATACGCCGCGAAACTCGGTCATCCGATAACATCGGCTGGGGCGCCGTGAGCTAACGGCTGATCCGGGTTGGCAGATACTGTCTGGACTTGCGGCTCTTCAGGGCCGGGTTGAGGCGCCGGCGGCTTGTTCAGCAGCCCAATCACGCGTTCGTAAAGCCGATTTCGCACCTCGAAGCGCTCGGAGGCCCGGGTGACGTAGCGGACAACGATATTGATTCCTGAGGCGCCAGGGCGCATTTCCACGGCGGGGTCCGCAGCAAACTGGCTCAAACCGGCGTGCCGGGGGCTGCGCTTCCACTCCGCTTCGGCGAGGCGCGCAGCCCTTTCGGTTTCCTTGAGCACCGCTCGGTGGATGAGTTCGATCATGGCGTAGTTTTCCTCCGCCGCGGGGATGCTGAACCTGATCTCATCCCACATCCACTGGCCCATAGTCGAAAAGTTAAAATACTGACCCCTAATAGCGAAGCTGTTGATGAAACTGACGCGGCGGCCCGTCGGATGGCCCTGATCCGTCCAGTTGCCCGTCTCGAGCATGGAGGTGCGGAAAAGACTGATCTCCGCAACCTCACCCGCGACGCCATTGATCTCCACCCAGTCGCCAATCCGGATGCCATGCTTACCCATCAACACAAACCAGCCAAAGAACGCAATGATGAAGTCCTGTAAGACAAGCGTGAGGCCGGCAGTAGTGAGGCCGAGGATGGTAGGCATCTCGCTGGGGGCGCCGAAGATGACAAACAAGATGATTAGTGCGCCGAGGAATTGTATGCCGAGCTTGAAGATGATGTGCAGGGTTTTGACGCGGCCCTGGTCGAGCTTGGCACGATCGATGAGATGGCGGGCCAGCGCGTCGAGGAAGATCACGCAGATCAGAATGCAGACGATCACTGCTGAAGATTGCAGCAGCAGATGCAGTACGATTCGATGCTGCAGAAGTATTTGCGCGGACCACTTGCTGTAAATGCCCGCGAGTTGCTGCTGACTCTGGCTGCGGTCGTTGCAGATGGCGAGAAGCTGGCTGAGCGCGCTCCGCCTTTTCAGGCCGGCGAGCCTTCCGGACTGGTCCAGGCCAGAAGCGGAAGAGGAGGCGGCTTTGAGCTGGTTTGTGAGGTCAGTATGCTGGGCCGTGAGAGTGACGATGTCAGCTTGAGCCTGCCGCAGGGCTTGTTGGACTAACTCGTAGCGGGTGCGCTGATCGAACCAGGCGTTCACCCTTCCGGCGAGCGTGCCTTCCCCCTTTGCGGCAATTGCGACGACTTGACCATTTTGGGCCGCTTTTGCGTCGTAGTCCTTCATTTCGACTTCACGCGCGGCAAGCTCTGCCTGAACTCTGCTGGGCTCATCCCCGCCGGCGCGAGCGAGATCCTGCTGCGCGTCGGCCAGCAAATCCGAGTCGAGTGCAAGCTGCGCCTTGGCAACTTCCAGGTCGTCTCCTGCCGTTTCGGCCGTCGCGGCCTTCGAGTTGGCAGCCTGGTCTGTCAGACTCTGCACCAGCGCCTTATCGTCGTTGACGACCTGCTGTAGTTTCTCTACACGCTGCGAGATGGCTAGCGCCTCGCCAGTGAGCGAGCCCCGCTCCAGGTTGGCGTAACGTAGCGCCGACGCGAAGGCCTGGTCCACTTCGTGGTCCGCGAAGCGCTCGGCCTGCCTTGCGAATTCCTTCTCTTCTGCAGTAGTCGCGAGCCCGGCAAGTCCATGAGCGGTTTGCCACGGACGTAGGTCCACATGCGTGCTCCCGTTTGAGGCGAGGCGGCCCGCTTCAGCCTGCTGCTTCCTGAGGAACGGAAGTTCCGCCAAAGCGTCGCGAGTCGCCCAGGCGAGGGCCAGGAACAAGACGAGCATGGCGAGCAGGCTCGCTATGAGCAGGAGTCTCGTCCTGCCAAGCATGCCGTGAAGGAGGGCCTCGGTTGTCTTCCCGCTGGAGGAGCTATCAGCCACTGACTTGATTGTTACAAGATTTGGCCTCGCGCGCCGAACGTACTTCGGCGCTCAAACCGACCTGCACTCCATTCCGCCGTCGGCGCTGCAAGACAAAAGCCGGCGTTCCTCGCCCCACCAGGAGATCGCTCCCCTGCACTGCCCGTCACGTCCACCGGCCGGATTATCCCCAATCATGGAAGTGCCCGCGAAGGCCCAGGCAATTGTTCAAGGGGGTGGCACCGCCTGCTTTCGAACAGGATTCCTTCCGTGGAACGCCGACCGGGGCCAGAGCGCGATCTGCCGCCAAGGGTATAGCTGTCGATAAATCTCCCTTCGCACCACCAAACTCCCGAGAAGTGGGCTTCTCGTACACTGGCCCCAAACGGCCATCTGGGAAACAGCCATTTCCGACGACTTCCGGCAGCGCGCCCAGTCCCCAAGAATCGCCCGGCGACTCCTGAAGTTGGCACCCTCAGAAGTCCCCCAGTGTTTCGCCAATTCCAGCGAGGATCTGGCCCCGGAGCCAGTTCGCCGTCGGAAACCGTTGCGTCGCGCGATGACTCTCTAAGCCCTTCGAATACGACGTGGCCTCGCACGCTGGCCACGGAAACCATTTGTCTGTTGACGACTGACAGCAGTGAATGATAAGCATCAATAGAACGCTCCAGCAGCGTTCCCCGAGCGCCGGGACGCTCGTCAATCCACTCCCGCAGCTTTCCTCGCTACCCTCCGTGTGCCCAAAGATCATGAATGCTGCCTTGATACCGGTCTACCACGCCGACGGTAGTCTGTACGCCTGGGCCTCCGAACAACGATTCGCTAGGCTTCAATCGGCGGGAATGGTGGCGCGCGTGGTGCGCCAGCGCAAGGGTCACATCTCCCTAGCGATTCTCTTCCTCCGACCGGGTGAGCCGAAACCGCTCTCAGCAAGCTCCATGATGGGTACCAGGTACAGCTTCAAAGAGCATCTGGAGCACGGGCCGGCCTGGGAACTGAAGCATCTTGGCGGAGGCCGCGATGGGAAGACTTATGCGCCGCCGAAGACGCGGGCAGTTTTCCTCCAGGTGGTCGCGGACTGTCTGGTCGCGTGAGAGGCAAGAGACAGATCGGCGGGCGGTACCTCGCTGGCGTGCGTGGCGCGTTCCGTGGCGGTCAGGCGCCCCCGATGCAGCCGGCGGACCAACCGGCGAACCCTAAGCCTGACGGCGTGACAAGGGGCACCTGGGCGCGAAAGGGTGGCCGATTCCAGCAGGCACCCACTACGAACGCTTCACCCGGCCAGTTCTTGTAGTTGCTCCTAACCCAATGGCGACACTTCCGGCGACCATAACCCCCACGATAACGCCCACGATGGCGCGGCACATCGAAATCTGGCCGACCAACCGGGATGTAAGTCAAGGCGTCGGCTACCTTGACACTGCAGAGGTCTGCATTCCATTTGCATTCCGTTTCGAGGTCGCCCCAAAAACTCCCATAAACTCCAGCGTGTTTGATGCTCCCGAATCAGCCACCCCGTCGCTCTATGTTGTTGATATCAAAGTGTTGCGTAGCTTCCCAAGCTGGACGTCGAGGGTTCGAATCCCTTCTCCCGCTCCATGTTTTCAATACGTTAGCACAACTCAGCGGTTCGCTCAGGGCCTCTTATCGGAGTGAGACGGAATGGAAGCCCCCCAAACGCGTTGATTCCACGGGACCTGCTGTGTTGAATGCCAGCCGGTCAAGCTGACATTTTTTATCACCCTTTGGCAGCAGCGGAAAACCCGAGCTGGCGATTCCTCATTTTCCATGAGGAAGGCTCTCAAGACGTTACACGCCCGCATGATCGAATCGACCGCATTAGGATCTCTCGCCGCGGGACAGTTGGCGTACCTGAGTTGCGTGACATAAAATGAAACACCATCCACCGATATGGGCATCACACGAAGAAACTTCATGGCGGCAACAGCGGCGATTCCGCTGACCTCGGCGTCGCTCCGCGCCGCAAACCCGTCCGGCCTGACCTTCGGCCCCGACGCCACCGTCCTCAAGGAAGGCAAGCCCTACCGGGGCGTCGGCATCAATTACTATGACTGCTTCTGCCGCACATTGAAGAACCATGCGGATACTTCCTATCAGGAGGGATTCCAGGTACTTGCCGACCATGGCGTTCCTTTCGTGCGCTTTGCGTGCACCGCGAGCTGGCCGATCGAGATGCGGCTCTACCGGGAGGACTCCGGGAAGTACTTCAGCCTGCTGGATGGCGTCGTCCGCACCGCCGAGAAGCACCGCATCGGCCTCATCCCCTCAATGTTCTGGTCCAAGGTCTGCGTACCCGATCTGGTGGGCGAACCGGGCGATCAATGGGGCAATCCGGACAGCAAGACGCAGGCCTTCATCCGCCAGTATGTTCACGAAGTGGTCGGCCGTTACCGGGAATCGGCGGCGCTCTGGGCGTGGGAGTTCGGCAACGAATTCGACTCCTATACCGATATGCCTAACGCGGCGACGTTCCTGCCCGCCCATAACCTGCCCAAGACGGACCCGAAACAGGGCACTCCGGCGAAACGCACGCCCCGCGATTTCCCCAAGACAAAGTACAACATCGTGGCTTTCAGGGAATTCGCCAAGGCGGTGCGGCGCGACGACCCGTACCGGCTCATCGACAACGGATGCAGCATCACCGGCAAAAGAGCCTGGCATTACTACAAGGAGCAGAGCTTTTCGAATGACTCGCCGGAGCAATTCGAGTACATGCTCAATCTGACCTCGCCCGATCCCGTGAACCTCATCAGCATCCATTGTTACCAGGACCTGCCGAAGGAGAAGGGATTCTGGCGCGACGAGCAGGACCGCCTCGACGGGGCTGTCGCCGCGGCCCGAAATATCGGCAAACCGCTGTTCGTGGGCGAGTTTTCGCCGGTCAACGATTATGCGGCGGATTCCGCCGAAGCGCGCGAGGCTTTTGAGAAGTTTCTGGATAAGATGGATCGTCTGGCGGTGCCCCTGGCCGCGGCCTGGGTGTTCGACTACCCGCCGCAAGAGGCGGATCGCAACATCACGGCTACCAACAAGCGGGCGTGGCAATTCCCCTTGCTGCGCGCCCAGAATGAAAAACTCGCGCGTGGGGTTGCTTAGAAAAGAGGAACTAGTGGAACCTGACCGGCGCGACTTTCCTGGAAGCCCGGCGGCCAGATTGGCTGCGGCGGGGCAAGTTCCGGCGGAATCTGGCCCTCGCGCCCTGCTGGTTTGTCGCAAGTGCGCGCGCGATGACCGATTGGAGTTGGTCATCAAGCAGCGGCTTCTGGAGGATCGCAAACACGTCGAGTTGGTCGCACAGCTCTCGCAGGCGCTGGTCTCCTGCGGCGCGGCAGACGATGATGCACGGCGGTGTTGGGCACCGGCTCTTGACTGCGGTGATGAAGTCGATTCCGGCAAGCGGATAAGGGCGATGCCGGACGATCAGGCGCTGACGTACTTCCCGCGAGACGATGTCCGGGAAGTGCTGAAATTCCGGAAGATTGAGGTTTAACTCAATACCCCTCGAAGGCTTCGTGGACGATGCCTTCGATCAGGGTCACCTCGTCGTCGCTGAGCTTGCTGAACTCCCTTTCCCGGCGCTTCTTGGATAGGGTGCCGTTGTTCTGCCGGATGAAGATGACGAGGTTTTCGGCGACACGGTCCGGCATCTCGACGGCGTCCATGATGCGGCGGAGGGCTTCGTCGTGATGGCGTAGGTAGTCGATCTCGCGCGGCAGGTCTTCTTCGACCGTGCGCCTGACGCACGCATACAGGAATTCCGCCTGCGCCGTGCAGTCGAAATAACGATAGAGATCGGGTGTCTCATTGAGGACCTCGATATTGCGCTCGGGCGTGGGGCGCCACTCGATGAAGGGCATCAGCGGACCGGAATGGGCCTGGAGCGTCGTGCGGTAGTCGTCAATGCGGTCCAGCATGACGGATGAAACCGGGAAGACCATGCCCGGCGGCGTGAAGTGCCGCTCGGTGAGAACGTGATGGATGAGGCAGCGGTGCATGCGGCCGTTGCCATCCTGGAACGGATGGACGTAAACGAAGCCGAACGCCGTCGCCGTCGCCTTCAGCACCGGGTCGAGGCTATCCTCGCGCATGCGGTCGTTGGCTTCCAGCAGGCCGCCCATGAGATCGTCGAGGTCGCCGGGCCGCGCGCCGATGAATTCCGGCAGGGGGTCGCCGTTATGGCCCCGCTCGCCGAGGAAAACGCCGTCGGGGCGAAGCCCGGCGTGGACAAAGCGCGTGTCCTCGATGAGAACGCGCTGAAGGCGGATGATTTCATCGAGGGTCAGGCGGTTCCTGCCGGCCTGCAGGACCGCGCGGCCCCACCGCTCCAGCCGGTTGCGCGACGGACGCTCACCCTCGATCTCGAAACTGGCGCGGCTGTCGGCCAGCAGCATGAAGCTGGCGGCGCGCGCGACGAGATGCGCGCCGGTTCGCCCCACGGTCTCGCGCGCTTTCGCCGAGAGATCGAGGCCGATAAATTCCTCAAGGGCTTTGGTGCGCCGGATGACCGGGCAGAACCGGCCGGTGCCCAGGAGATTGTCGCGGACGCGGTGCCGTTTCGAGAGCCGCGGCTGCCCCGTGAAATACGCTTTCGGGTCGAGAAGATCGACCGCCACCGCGCGCGGGGCGTCCTCAAGGTCGAGGGTGCGCCCAGTCAGGGTCTCATACAGGAACCACGTCCGGCGGACCGGAATCCCTGTGGGTGCAGCGCGGGCGAAGGCCTCCACCTCCCCTTGCGACACAGCGTCGAAGATCCGCTTGAGGACCAGAAGGTCGATATCCTCGTGGCGCAGCGCGAAGGTCAGGTGATCCGCAAAGGTTTCGCCGGGCCAGTAGCGCTTATCGAAGATGAGCCAGGCCCCCTCCTCCCGGCGGCTGCCGCTGACATACTGTTCCGAGACGCAGGCCGGACGCCGCACCGGCGCCGCAGCGCCGAGCGTCTGCACGAGCGCCGCCCAGCCGGCCGGCCGCGTGCCGGCGGGAACCGTCTTCTCCTGAAAGATCGCCATGGGTGCCAGATCAAGCCTCATCCGTCGAAATCCCCGAACACTGGTCGAAAACCACCCTCCTCAAAGGCATAAGCGTCGAAATTCACTATACTACACCTCACCGTCGAAATCCAGAGAGCGGCGTCGAAGGACACCTGAATGAAGACGGTCCGGTCGAAATCCGTCACGGTTGAATCGTCCTTGCCCGGCTATATCGACATCCGATGTGCACGGCTCGCACCCCCGGCGCCTGCGCGTTCACCACCTTCCGAATTCGGTGCGGGACCAACTTCCGCCAGCCCGGTTGAGGGTTAAGTGATTCTGAAGATACCCTGAGAAGATGTCCTGGCGCTGCAGAATTCCAGAGACGACGTACGAGATGATCTCCATGTCGCGATGCGGGTGGCGGCCGAAGCCTTGTCCGCCTGACACGCGGTCCTCATTGATGACTCGCTGCGAGCGGACGGTCACAGCCCCGTCGAATGATCATGCTTTCCGCGGCGCAAAGGCATTCACCCTAAGCTCGCCGGTTCTCGCGCCGCCGCCCCGTGTTTCGAAGGCCGGTATTCCCCCGCGTGCAACCAACGCGTGAGGCTCGCGGCTCCGCGGTCTGCATCCGCGGGAACGGATTCCGTGGAACGCGCGCGCCCACCCGCCGTCCGGGAATACAGCAGTCCCAACAAGAGGCCCAAGCTCCATATCATCCGAACCGCCGATCCAATATCTTTCGAAACGGCCAAGCGTGTCACGAGTGCATTGTATGTTACGGGTCCCCCTATGGCAATGTGTCGCTCGCCTGGTGTCGCTCGCCTGGAATTGGACTGCGCGGTAGCTTGAGCAGCGGCATTTTTCCGAGCACACAGCAAACGAAGGGGGCTCGATGTATACTGAACGGGACTCGGGAGTCCCAGATCACGATTCCCGGCGAGTGAAAAGGAGTATGATCCCCTCAATGCGCTCCGAAAAGATGGTGCCTGGCGTCCCGATCCCGCGCGACCGCGGCAAGAATGTCTCGCTTCTCAAGTTGCCGCTTACTTTCGCGTTGGGTATGGGCATCGCCGGCATCGCGTTCATGGCAGTGGCACCGGCATATCTCCGGGTCCAGGCGCAGAACCGCATGAGTTTCTCGCGGGTGTCGCAGAATGGCGGCCACGTCGCGCTGGGTCTGGCGCTTCGCAAGTTGGGCGTCTCCGGTACGTTCCTGCAAGCGCCCGCGCACCCCGACGACGAGACCAATCCGCTGTTCGCCATGTTCGGGTATGGCATGGGCCTGCGTGTGATTGACTTGCAGAATAACCGCGGCGATGGCGGGCAGAACGAAATCGGCCCCGAGTTGTTCCGCAACATCGCCGTGCTGCGCACCTCGGAGTTGCTTTCGGCGCACCGCATCGACGGCGCCGAGCAGTATTTCACGCGCGCCATCGACTACGGCTATTCGTTCGACCCGGAGGAAGTGATCGGCAAGTGGGGCCGCAAGGATATTGTGGGCGACTACGTTCGGCTGCTCCGTTCTCTCCGTCCCGACGTTGTGCTCACGATGAACATCCAGGGCCGCGGCGGCGACCGCGCTCACGAAGCGACCACCGTGCTGTTCAAGGAGTCCTTCCGGGCAGCAGGCGATCCTTCGATGTACCCCGAGCAGATCCAGCAGGGACTCAGGCCCTGGCAGCCGAAAAAGCTGTATTTCGCGGGCGGTCAAGGCGCCATGGGCGCTCCCGGTGGCGCTCCTGTCGCGGCCCCCGCCGCGGGGCGCGGCCGCGGAAGGGGCACTACGCCCGCCGTGGCGCCACCCGCGCCTCCGCCGGACGGAGCCAAACTCACGCCGGCCAACGTCGCAGCGTACGACCCGCTGCTAGGCCGCACCTATGCCGATATAGGAGCCGACGCGCGCACCAATCACAAGTGCCAGGGAATGGGTGGTCTGCCGTCCATTGCCGGACTGCCCGGCGGGCGAGGCGGCGGTGGCGGCGGACGAGGCGGCCCTGGCGGCGGGCGAGGCTACGTGCTGATGGACACTACGATTGCGGGACAGATGGGGAAGGAAGAATCGTCGATGTTCGATGGCATCGACATGCGTTTGACGGCACTGGCGCAGTATGCCGGGCCCAATCCGCCTGCGGCGCTGACGGCCGGGCTGGCCGCGATCTTCGGTGAAGCGAAGCTAGCCCAAAACCTGTTCGCCGCCGGAAACGACGCCGCCACCGCGGCTCCCGTCGAGGCCGGTCTCGCGGCCCTGCGCGCACTCCGCGCGCAGCTTCCCACAATGGGGCTCGGCGATTCGGCCCGGTACGAGATCGATTTCCGCCTCAAAATCAAGGAGCGCGATTATGAGGATGCGGTCCTTGCCGCTCATGACCTGGCGTTCGATGCCGTAGCCGACGACGGCCTGGTAATCTCCGGACAGGCCATCCGGCTGTCGTTGCTTGCCACCAACCATGGCGCCTCGGATGTTACCGTGACCGGCGTCGAGATTTCCGGCTTCGACGCACCGGCAAAGTGCGCGCCGGGGGTGGCGGCCAAGGATAACACCTACACTTGCGCCTCGGACGCTCACATCCCCAAGAACGCCAAGCCGACCACACCGTACTTCAGCGACAACTATTGGAAACATCCGGAAAATCAGGCGATTCAGATCTTCGATCCGGATGTGCCGTTCGGCGTTCCGTTCGCCCCGACTCCGTTCCGCGTCACCTTCCACCTTAAGGCTGGCGATGCCGAGGTCACCAAAGAGCTGCCGGTGGAATTCCGCTACGCGAAGGACATTTACTTCGGCGACAAGCGGATGGAATTAAACGTCGTTCCGGCTTTTTCAGTGCAGATCACGCCCTCGCTGGCCGTGATTCCGGCGCCCCTCGCGGGAGCCGCCGCGAAACCCATCGAGCGGGAGGTCCACGTCACGGTTACGAATGGCACCAAGGGAGCGGCCCAAGCCAATGTGGTCCTCGATTTACCGGCGGGATGGAAGGCCACTCCCCCGAGCGTCCCGCTGAGCTTCGGCCACGAGGACGAATCTCTGTCGGCGCGCTTCCAAATCACCGCTCCGGCGCGGATCAAGGTGGGTGAATTCACCTTGCGCGCGGTAGTGACTTCGCCTCTCACCGGGGAGGAGAAATTCGCCAACGGCTACCATGAGATCGAGTATCCGCACATACAGCGGCGGCAGGTGATCCAACCGGCCGAGATTTCGCTCAAGGTGGTCGACGTGAAGACCACGCCCAATCTCAACGTGGGCTACATCGCCGGCGTGGGCGATCAGGTGCCGGCGGCGCTGGAGCAGTTGGGCGCCAAGGTGACGTTCATTGAGCAGGACGAATTGGCCTGGGGCGATCTCTCGAAACACGACGTGATTATGACCGGCGTGCGCGCCTATGAACGGCGGGCCGACCTGCGCGCCTACAATCGCCGCCTGCTCGATTACGTCGAACGCGGTGGAACCGTCATCGTTCAGTACAACAAGATGGAATTCAATCAGGGCGAATACGGCCCCTACCCTGCCAAGGTCAGCGGGAACCGCGTCTCCGACGAACTTGTTCCGGTCAAAGTGCTCGCGCCTTCCGACCCGGTATTCAACTTTCCCAATCCAATCGGCCCGTCCGCCTGGGCGGGATGGGTGCAGGAGCGAGGCCTCTATTTCCTCGGCGACAAAGATGCGAAATACATCGACCTGGTGTCGATGGTCGACTCCTTCAAGGACAATCCCGGAGAGAAGCTCGGGGCGTTGGTGGAAGCCCCGTTCGGCAAGGGCCGGTGGATCTATCTCGGCCTCGGGCTCTGGCGGCAATTGCCGGCCGGAACCGACGGCGCCTACCAGCTTCTGGCCAACCTGATCAGCCTGCCGAAGGCGCCCGCTCCTGGAAAGTCCACAAAAAAGAACACGATAGCGGCGACTCGCTAAAGCTAAACCGGCGGCGCGATATTTTACATTTCCCAACGAATTTGCCTCAGTATGTGTCAGTTCTGTGGGCGAGCGGGCCGCTTGTGATAAAATTGCGGACACGTAACTTCAGGAAATTCCAGGCTCGGGCAATTCGGGATCTGTTTCAGGCTCTTGGTAAGAGAGCCGGGTTAGGTTGCTAATCAGAGGTGTTTAAAGGAGATTGCATGACGCCCTCACGCAAGGTCTTACTGTTGGTTTCGTTTCTCACAATTTCAATCCAGGCATTGGCGCAGACCCAGGCGATCAACGGCAGCATCCGCGGACGGGTGACGGATCCGGCGGGCGCCACGCTTGCCAAAGCCGCCGTGTCCGTGGTCAATACAGCAACCGGTTTTTCCCGCGCTGTGGAATCGAACGACGAGGGATATTTCGTCATCCCGAACCTGCCGCTTGGCTCGTACACGCTGACAGTGAAAAAAGAGGGCTTCGATTCGCAGCGCCGTCCGGGAATTATTCTCGACGCCGGAGTCGAGGCGATGATCGACGCGCAGTTGAAGGTGGGCTCGGTCTCGACCACCATTGAGGTCACCGGCGGCGCGCCGGTCATCGAACCGACTCGCGTTTCCACCGGCCGCACGATCGATTTTACCGAGGTCGATAATTTGCCGCTGACTTCGCGGAATCCTTACAATTTCGTGTTGTTCCAGCCGGGCGTGAGCGGCCACCCCAATCCGGAACTAGGCGTTCCGCGTGTGGTCAACACCAACGGTCTGGATAATCGCGTGCAATACCAGGTGGACGGAATGGTGGCGACTGAGAGCGACCAGTACGGCCTCCGGTTGTTCGCCATGTCGGACAGCTACGTGCGCGAAGTGCAGACGGTTTCCAATAGCTTCTCGCCTGAGTTCGGGCGCACCACCGGGAATATTTACAATGCGATCACCAACTCCGGCACGAACGATTTTCACGGCGAGTTTTACTTCATCGGCCGGCCGCCTGACTCCAGCGCGCGTACCATCCTGCTGTCCTCCAGCCAGCCCAGCACGAGCATCGATCTGCACGACTATTCGACCAACGCCGGCGGTGCCATCAAAAAGCAGAAGCTGTTCGTTTTCGGCGCCTACGAGCATCTGTTGCGCGGAACGCCGACGCCGGTGACCATCACTCCGGCCAACGCCGCCGCGATCGGTCTTCCGACATCCCAACTGGCGACCGCGTCGACCGTGCAGCACGTTCAGTTCCTGGATTTCCGCGTGGATTGGAACATCAACTCGAAAAACCAGTTCTTCGTGCGCTATAACTATTTCCGCAACGAGTACCCGTTCAACTCGAATAACGGCGGTTTGAACGCACTGGACGCGGCTTCGGACTTTCACGATCGCGCCCACGTCGGCGGATTCCAGTTGCTGACCACCTTTTCCGCCACCACGCTCAATGAACTGCGCGGCTCCGAACCGTACCGCAACGAGCACCATGTCCCCGATCCCATCGATGGCCCGGGTCCGTACATTGTGATCACCGGAATCGCCCAGTTCAACGGCACCCCGTTGTCGGCCGCGGGCACGCGCTTCGCGGAAAAAATCCCCAGCCTCAACGACAATTTCACCAAGATCCTGGGTACCCATACGTTGAAGGCGGGATTCGGCTGGCAGCAGAACAACGACAATCAGTTGAGCGCGGTGTATAGCCAGTACACCTTCTCGAGCGTCGCCAACTATCTGTTGGCCGAGAACGGAACCAATCCCCTGGCCTATTCCCAGTTCTTGACCGTTCTGGGCGTTCCCGGCGCGGCGTACAAGTCGAATTTCTACGATTTCTTCGTGCAGGATAGCTGGCAGGTTCGGTCGAATCTGCTGCTGATCTACGGACTCCGCTACGATTTCTATAAGGCGCCTCCGGGCGAGCCGAATGCGCCGTTCGCTTACACGCAGAGCTTCCATAACCCGGGCAAGGATTGGGCGCCGCGCCTGGGCCTGGCGTGGTCGCTGTCGCCGAAGACGGTCCTGCGCGCCAGTTCCGGGGTTTTCTTCGACGTGCCGTCCACCAATCTCTGGTATCAGTCCTTGATCAATGACGGTTCGACCCGCGCCTTCACCGATACGTTCACGCCGACGTCGGCGAATGCGCCGGCGTTCCCCAACGTCTTCGGCTACCTGCCGGGCGCGACCCTGCCGGCGCCGCCGACCATCACCGCGCTTTCGCCGACCTACAAAACGCCGTACACCCTCAATACCAGCATTCAGATCACGCGCGAGTTGACGCAGAACGACGCGCTGACGGTTGGCTACGTACATACCGGCGCGCGCCAACTGACTTATATGCGCGATATGAACCTCATCAATCCCATCGGCACGCTGGCCGACGGCCGCCCGATCTATTCGACCGCCGTGAACGCCACCACGCGCCTGTATCCGCAGTTCAACGGCATCAAACTACAGGAAAGCGGCGCCAACGCAAACTACAATGCGATGATCGTGAACTTGCAGCACCGCTGGACGGCCGGTTTTCAGATGAGCGCGTCTTATACCTGGTCCCATACCATCAGCAACGCTCCGGAAGTGTACGGCTATGACCAGAGCGCCGTGATCGAGGACCCGACGAACCGCAACCGCGATACGGGCAACGCGATCGTCAACCGGCCGCAGGCGTTCAACATGAGCGCGGTGCTCGCGCCGGTGTTCACAATGTCGAAGTCGTTCTGGAGCCAGCTCGCCAACGGGAATCAGTTGACCCTGCTCGGCAATGTCTCCAACGGCGACCAGCAGAGCGTCACCACCAGCACGGTCCTCAATGGAGATCCCGCGGGCGCGCCGCAGCGGCCCATATTTGTCGGCCGCGACACGGCCCGCACGCCCAATATCTACCAGTTCGACGCGCGTTACACGCGGACTTTGTTCGCGATTCACGAGCGCCTTCGGGCGAAAATTATCGCCGAGTCGAACAATATCTTTAACCGGAAAAACGTCACCTCGATCAACAGCACCGCGGTAACCAACCCGCTGGGCGTGATCACCACGCCACCGACCTTGGCGCCGACCTCGACGGTGCTCGAGGGCCGGTTGATTCAGTTGGGAATCCGCGCCGACTGGTAAGCCGGTGCCGGCGCACTAGTCCCGGCTATCGGAAGGTCTGGAAAATCGCAGAGAACTGGTACAAGCTCTGCGCTGTGCCGCTACAGGTGGGAGACGCCCAACCGGTCCCCGCACAACTGCCGTTGTCGCGCGCCACGGACCACATCGACAGGCGGGTGATGTAGCTATTGGCACTGGCGAAAGCCACCAAGGCTTGCGCATCCGCCAATTGAAAAACTTCTCTCGCCGTATCGTTCACTCCGATCATGGGGATCACGCCCACCGCCGCCGCCAAACCGGCCGCCAGAATCTGCTGGCGAGTGTTGCCGGCTGCCTGTATGGCATCGAGGCCCATCTGGCCGCCGTTGTCGACGGCCGGTCCGTAGTCCATCGCCATCACGTTGACCAGGTCCAGGTTCAGCCCGTCGGCCTTGGCGCTACGCAGAATATTGACCCCGGTATCCACCAACCCGGCTGGCAGCACGGGTAATGTGTAGGAGACCACGAGTCCCGGATTGGCCACCTTTAGCCTGACCAGGGCCTGGTTCCGCCGGGTGATGGATGCCTGGTCCGTCACCGATGCTCCTTCCACATCGAAGTCCAGCATCTTGGCGTTGTAGCGATTGATGACCGCCTGGTAAGCTGCCTGCAGACTCGCCACGTCCGTGCAACTTTGCGCCAACTCCGTGCCGAAAGCACCGCCGAACGAAATAATGACATCCGCGCCGGCCGCGCGCACGTTTTGAACCACCGTTTGCATGCTGACGCCGTTGGGAAGGGTGTCGTTCGCGATGGAGCCGATGCCGCCCCAACCTGGCGCGCATCCGCCGTTGCTGAGGATGAAAGCCAGCGTGAACAGATTGATTCCGGATTGCCGCTGGACGCCAGCCAGGTCCTCATCCGAGGTAATGCTCATATCGATGTACGGTGCGAACGTCCTGGTTCCACCGCCGCCCGCCGGTGCGCTGCCGGTGGCGATGGTGACGGAAGGGCCCGGCGCCGAGGTCCCGGCCGCATCGGACGCTTCCACCGCAAAGGAATAAGAGGTCTGCGGCGACAGCCCCAGTACGGTAAACGTGGTGCCAGCGGTGTTACCGGCTACCGAGCCGTTGTTCAGGATGGTGTACTGTGTGACCGTGCAATTGGCCGGCACGCCGGCGGCCGGCCAGGTAAGTACGGTGCTGTAGCCGGTGGTCCCGGAAGCGGAGAGTCCGACGGGAACGCCCGGCGCCACGGAGCAGACCGCGCAGGTTCCCTTTACGGTCCAGGGTTGCCCGGTGCCGGGTCCGCCGCTATTGGCGGTGGGGCTCTGTCCTTGCGTCCACCAGTTGGCGACGTAGTTCACGCCGCCCAGGCTGGCGGTCATACCGCCCGTATAGACCGCGCCTGCGTCCCACGCCGGGGCGCAACCCGGTCCGCTGCCCGCGGCGGCCGTCGTCACCTTTACCGGCGCACTCTGTCCCGAGGCGCCGGCGCCGTCGCTGGCCGCCACTGTGAACTGATACGTCGTGGAGGGGGACAGGCCGGTAACCGTGAAGCCTTTTCCGGTCGCCGTCCCGATCGCGGCGCCATTTTCGTAGACGGTATAAATGGTTACGGAACAGTTTGCCGCCACCGCGGCCGCATTCCAACCGAGCGTCGTGCTGGTGCTGGTTGTGGCCGATGCACTCAACCCGCCTGGCACGCCCGGCACGGTGGAGCAGGCACCGACGCCTTTGGGGTTCACCGGTTGCCACAGCGCGGGTGTGACGGACGGTTCCCATCCAATCTCGGAGGTATGCGACTGGAGGCAGCCCTCGATCGGAATCCACCTCGCCTCGGCCTATCCGTGCGATCTGTCGGGGAGGCTGACGCTGGCCTTCACACCCGATTCACTGGTGGACGATCCGGCCGTCGAATTTCTGAACGGTCAGCGCTATGTCGATTTCACGGTTCCGGGGGGCGCTACGGACGCTGTTTTCGGCACCACCGCGACGGGCGTCGTGATGCAAACGGGATCTTCCGCCGGAGCCATCGCGCTGTCCGCCTCGTTTTCGCTGGGCGGCTACGTGGTTACCGGCTCCTCGCCGGTGACGCAGAACATTACCATCCCTGCCTCCGCCCCCGAGATCCTGGCGTTCCAAATCGGCGCCATGGATAGCGCCAGCTTCGAACTGCTGATCACGGGTGTATCCACCACCCGCTCACTTACGCAGTTTGCCTTTACCCTCATCCCCACCGGCAACAGCACGCTCGTAACCACCACCTTGACGGCCGATGTCTCGGCCGCTTTCAACGGTTGGTTCAACAGCGCGGCGAGCCGCAGTTTTGGCGGACAGTTTACCGTTTCCGTGCTTTTCAACGTGGCCGGCGACATCACCGCCATCCAGGGGATCACGGCAACTGCCACTAACGGGATAGGCACGTCGGCCCCGATGTCTCTGGCGCTTCAATCTTCCGGCGGGCAATAAGTAAATTTACAATGCGAGTGACGGCTGCCATGGAATGGTCACCTCATTTGAAGATCTCATCGAGAACGTTGTTGACAGGCCGGCTGAAGCCTTCGCCGCGAGTCACCTGAATCTGTGCGCGCTCATATACCGCGTGCACCTCGGCCGGCGGCAGCACCTGGCCCAACGGGTTCACCGCATTGATCATCCAGACCGGACGCGGCGCCAGGGAATTTGCCAGATCCGGCAGGTCGTAATACTTGAGGGCGGAGGGCACGATCTGCTCGAACATCTGCCGATGGATGCGATGCGTGACGATTGCGTCATAGCTCACCAGCATCCCTTCGAGCACGAGTTTCTTGATGCGTGCGTCGAGAGCGGCGGCGTGCAGCATGGCCACCGCCGCCGCGCCTCTCCCGATACCGGAGATATTAGAAGCATCGACGTCGCTGCGCGCGCTGAGCAGATCGACTCCGCGAGCGATATCCGCGGCGCGCATGCCCACCAGCGTCTTCCCCAGCAGGATGGCGGTCTCCGCGTCGTCGTGGTCGGCAAAATAGGTGAAGAACTGGCTGTGCGTATCTAGCGCCGGCCGCGTTTCGCCCAGGCCGCGCGCGTCAATCGACATCACGATGTTGCCCTTGCCCACCAGCAGTTCGGCCGCCTCCCGAGACGCTTGTTTACCTTCGCCATCGGCGAAAATGATGGCCGGCAATCGGGCGGCGTGCGTTTCCGGCACGTAAACCACCGCGGGAATCAGCGTGCCCGGTTCGCTCTCGTACGTGAGTTTCTCGATGCGGTAGCCGCCGCGCGACAACGCGCCGTATGTTTTGATGTTCAGTCCGCCCGCTCCGGGAGCGAACGCCGCGACGTCCCGAACTTTTGCCAGCGAAAGCGCCGGGCGATTCTTTTTCACGGCCTGGTAGCGCTTGAGGTTGAGCGAGAAGACGTCTTCCCCGTGAAACGAAGTGGAAACTTGTCCGGTCGGCGTGGCCCGTAATTCTTCGGAACTGGCAGCCGGCACATCCTGTTCCGCTCCGTCGTCGTCCTCCGATTTAAGCCAGCGCCCGAACCAGCGGTACGCAGCCTGGCGGCGCGGCTGCGAGTAGCCATGGCCGTCGTCGGCTTCCACCTTCTGCAGCTTGTCGGCGATGCCCAGCAATTCGTAGACGCCATGAGCCTCGGCGAACGTCTCCCGGACGCCCCCGATGGGAAAGAAGTCGCGGATCGCCGACAGCACCAGGAAAGGCTTCGGCGCGAAGCTGTATATGAAGTCCGGAAAGTCCATGCCGTTCTTCAGCCAGCCCGGAAACACTTGCTCGGCGTCCTGCGGCCCCAGCGCGTCCAGAAGCACCCGCCACGAATTGATGTAGCAGGAGGGCGCGGCCACCTGGATGCGATCGTCCAGGGCCGAAAGGTATGTCGTGTGCGTGCCGCCGCCGGAGTTGCCCGTGGCGCCGACGCGGGCCGTGTCCACTTCAGGGCGCGACAGCAGATAGTCCAAAGCGCGAATGCCGTCCCAAATGGTGTAGCGGGCCATAGCGTCTCCCACCAGCATGCACTGTGCGCCCAGTTCGGTGTGTTCCACCGTGGAGGAGAAGAACTTGGAATCGTTCCAGTCCGGATCGAAGAATTGCACGCGCTCTTCCTGGCCGAGCGGATCCCAGGCGAAAGCTACGTATCCCCTTCGCGCCAGCGAGCCGAGAACTTGTTGCCAGGCGGAATGGGATTTGCCGCCGGGTTCATGCCCCAGCGGAAACAGGATGGCGGGATACGGCGGCGAGCCTTTCTTCGGCAAATAGAGATTTGCCGTGACAAAGAAACGCGGCTGGCTTTCGAAAACAATTTTCTCGATCTTGTAGTCCCCCCGGTCGAGCGTTCCCGTGATGCGCGCGTTGAGCGGCGTGCGCTCGGGCAGTCCGCCGATGGCGTCCAGCATGGTGGCGCGCACCAGCTTTCGCCGGGCGGCAACGGCATCCGGAGTGGATATCCGGGCGACCGTTTCGGCGCGCTGCCGCAGGCGGTCGTTCGCCTCCAGTGCCAGTCGCGCAGGCAGCATTTTGCGGATATTGTGGAATTCGTCCATGTTGGCCAGAAAATCGAGATCGGTCTTCTGTTGCGCGGACGCCATCGAAGGGCTGAGCAGGAGTAATGCCGAAAGGGCAAGTTGACGGTTGAGGGCCATTGCGGGCAGAATACACCCTTTCGGAGGTGAAGCTCAAATGGCGGATCTGCCGCTGGCGGCGTTCGCGGCAATCGCCGCCAGCCGCAGCAGGTCCCGCCTTTCAAGCGTATCCAGAGATTCAGGCCTCTAACTGCCACGCGCGGACAATCGGATTTCTGAATCGTATGTGCTAGAATTGTGCCCGGTTCGAAAAGGGAATGGCCTGGGAGTGAGTTATGAAGACAAGCCACTTTACCAAGATTCTAGCTCAGTTCGTTTTCGCCGGAAGTCTGATCGCGCAGCAGGCGACCATCCGGGAGGAGCCGCAGGTCATTAAGACCTACCCGTTCAGCGGCCCGAACCCGTCGCCGACCCGCCCCGGCGGGCAGGGAGTCCAACAGAGGATCTATCCCTACTTCTTGTTTGACGAGCTCACTTCCACCGGCGTGGACCGGACCTGGAACGTGGTGCGGATGGAGAACCCGTACATCGAGGCGTTCGTCCTG
>JBEKDV010000108.1:0-26207 GCA_050014175.1 Candidatus Solibacter sp.
GGACCGCCTCTACACCCGTGAGGAATACATGCGCCGCATCGAGTGGATCAAAAACGCGAAGCGCCGCTACTCGCTCACCACCGACATCATCGTCGGCTTCCCCGGCGAAACCGATGACGATTTCCAGCAGACCCTCGACCTGCTCGACCAGGTCCAGTACGATTCCCTCTTCAGCTTCAAATACTCGCCGCGCCCCAACACCGCCGCGCTGCGGATGGAAGACCGCGTCCCCGACGAGGAGAAGCAGCGCCGCCTGCTCATCCTCCAGGAGAAGCAGCGCGCCATTCAGATCCGGCGCAACGCCGGGCTCATCGGCGGCATCCGGGAAGTGCTGGTGGAAGGCCGGAACCAGGCGCTGGGCCAGTGGATTGGCCGCACCACCTGCAACCGCACCCTCAACTTTTCGCACCCCGATACCAATGGCAACGATCTGACCGGCAAGTACCTCTCCGTGCGCGTCACCCGCGCCGGCCCCAACTCGCTGGTGGGCGAGAGCGCAGCGCTGGTGTGATTCGTGGTGTAATCAGGATGGGGGAGGACCGCCAAAGATGGAAGTCGAAATGAAAATTCGCGGGCTCATGATGGATCCCGTGACCAACATGCCCATTGTCATCCTGAAGGATATCAATGGCAACACCGTGCTCCCCATCTGGGTCGGCGTGTACGAGGCCAATGCCATCGCCCTCGAAATCGAAAAGGTTTCCACCCCGCGGCCCATGACCCACGACCTGATCCGCACCCTGCTCTTGGGCCTCAATACCGGGCTGCGCAAAGTGGTGGTCTCCGAACTCAGGGACGATACCTTCTACGCGGTCATCTGGCTCGACCGCGACGGCGAGCTGATCAGCGTGGATTCGCGCCCCAGCGACGCGCTCGCCCTGGCGCTCCGCCTGGATTGCCCCATCTACGTGGAAGAGACCGTGCTCAAATCGTCGAAACTGGCAGCCACCGTTTCCGACAAGGTGAATAACGAAGAACTGCGGCGCTGGCTGGAAGGCCTCAACGACGAGGATCTCGGCCGCTACAAAATGTGAGCCGGCTCGAAGATTTGCACATCCGCCTCATGCTGGCAGGCCCCGCGGTTTCCATTTATGTGCGCGATAACTGCATCGCGGCCGTCGGCGGAGCACAGGGTATCGACCAGGGCGCCAATCAGGGCAGCACCGGGATGATGACCGAACAGGGCCTGGCCTACCTGGTGTGGCGCGACAGCCAGCCCTATCTCGCGGCCAAGGGCGGCGAAACCCCGGCCACCCCGGAACAGGTGGAAACCATCCGTAAATTCTCCCAAGATCTCAATACTGCGCTGAGCACATGACCATCGACGAACAACTCACCTACCTGCGCAAAGGCATGGCGGAGATCATCCGCGAAGAAGACCTGCGCGAGCGCCTCATCGAGGCCGCCAAAACCGGCCGCAAACTGCGCGTCAAAGTCGGCTTCGACCCCACCGCGCCGGACCTGCACCTGGGCCACGCCGTGCTCCTGCGCAAGATGAAACACTTCCAGGACCTCGGCCACACCGTCATCTTCCTGATCGGCGACATGACCGGTATGATCGGCGACCCCACCGGCCGCAACGCCACCCGCCCGCCTATGACCACCGAGGCCATCGAGCGCAACGCCGAGACCTACAAGCAGCAGGTCTTCAAAATCCTCGATCCCGCCAAAACCGAGGTCCGCTTCAACAGCCACTGGCTGGCGCCGCTCCAGTGGGAGGCAGTCATCCGCCTGACCAGCAAGTACACCGTGGCGCGCCTGCTGGAACGCGACGATTTCGCCAAGCGCATGGCCGCCAACGCGCCCATCTCGCTGCACGAGCTGATGTACCCGCTGGCCCAGGGCTACGATTCCGTGGCCCTGGAATGCGACGTGGAAATGGGCGGCACGGACCAGAAATTCAATCTCCTGGTGGGCCGCGAATTGCAGCGCGATTACGGCCAGCCGCCGCAGATTGTCGCCATGACGCCCCTCCTCGAAGGCCTCGACGGCGTCAACAAGATGTCCAAATCGCTGGGCAACTACATCGGCATCACCGAGCCGCCGGACGTCATGTTCCGCAAAGTGATGCAGGTCTCCGACGATCTCATGTGGCGCTACTACGAGCTGCTCACCGACCGCAGCCTGGCCGAGATCGCGGAGATGAAGACTTCGATGCACCCCATGGACGCCAAGACCGCGCTGGGCAAGATCGTCGTCACCGACTTCCACTCGGCCGCCGATGCCGATGCCGCCGCCGCCGTCTTCAACGCCGTGGTGCGCCGCAAGGAAGTCCCCGCCGATATCGACACCGTGCCCGAACCCGCCGGTGTGCGCGTGGAAGGCGGCATTCGCGTGGACAAACTCCTGGCGCGCGTGGGGCTGACCGAATCGGTGAGCGACGCGGTACGCAAGATCAAGGCCGGCGCCGTGCAGATCAATGGCGAAAAGGTGAAGGATCTGTTGCTGAAAGACCCGCCCGCGGAACTGCTGATTCAGGTTGGCAAAAACTGGAAGCGCGTAGGGGCGTAGGGGACAGACGGGACTGGCAGCGAATTTCCGGCAAAGGGCGCCGGAAATTCATGCCAGTCTCGTCTGTCCCCGCCCGTCGTCGAAAAGTGCGAACCTGATAATACGGTGAGAAAACTCTTTTTCTGGAAGCTGAAGCAGCGCGAGATCCGTCTGGGCGAACGCACCGTCATCATGGGCGTCCTGAATGTCACGCCCGATTCGTTCTCCGACGGCGGCAAATACTCCGACCCCGACCGCGCCTACGCCCGCGCCATCGAACTCGAAGAACAGGGCGCCGACATCATCGATATCGGCGGGGAATCCACCCGCCCCGGTTCGGCGCGCATCTCCGCGGCCGAAGAGATCCGCCGCCTGATCCCCATCCTCAAACGCCTCAAGGACAAACTCACCATCCCGATTTCGGTGGACACGTACAAGGCCGAGGTGGCCGAGCGCGCTTTGGATCTCGGCGCCGAGATCGTTAACGACCCTTCCTGCCTTACCTTCGAGCCGCAACTGGCGCGCACCGTGGCGCAATTCAACGCCGGCCTGGTGCTCAACCACATGCGCGGCACGCCCGAAACCTGGGCCAAACTGGGGCCCATCGCGGACCCCATCGGCACCATCGCGCGCGATCTGGAAGCCACCATCAGCCGTGCCCGGCACCTCGGCGTCGAGAAGGTCCGCATGGTGATCGATCCCGGGCTCGGATTCGGCAAGCGTAAGGAAGACAACAGCACGATTCTGGCGCGCCTGGGCCAGTTGAACGGACTCGAACTGCCCATTATGGTCGGCCCCTCGCGCAAGAGCTTTCTGGCGCACCCGGACCCCGAGGAAACCAAATTCGCCTCGGCGGGCGCGGTCACCGCCGCCGTGCTCGGCGGCGCCCATATTGTGCGCGTCCATGACGTGCGCGAAATGCGCGCCGCAACCGACGTAGCGGACGAAATCCTACGTTGCCGCCCCGAGTAGCCGTTCGATACTGGAACCAGACCTCGCCACCTTGTATCTTAAGTATCGGGAGGAAACTCCCTAAGAAGCCGGGAAGAGGCTAGTTGGCAGGCGGACCCAGAGGGTACCCCGCCTGCCCCACCAAAGCACAAGCTCTGCGCACCAACGTGGGACAGACGCTTTCGTCTGTCAACCCAAGGAGTCACTATGAAGCAAGCTTCTGTTCTTTTACTGCTGGCTGCCGCAGCTTTCGCCCAAACCCGCAGCCGTCCGGCTGAATATGCCCTGGTCCTCGAAGACCCCCCGGTGGCTCAAAAGGTCCAGTCGCGGGCAGCCCTAAAGAGCGCCGAAGCGCAGGCGCACTTACAGAAGGTCCGCGGCGCGCAGCGCCTGGTGCTGGCGGAGCTCGCCAAACGCAAGGTGCGCGTCAGTGCCGCCTCGCAGATCCTGGTCAACGCCATATTTGTGCGCATCGCGCCTGAGGATGCCCCCACGCTCCAAAATATCCCCGGCGTGAAGCGGATTCAGTTCCAGCCGCGGTCGAAGCCCTTGCTCAACGCGGCCGTCAACCTGGTGGGCGTCCCGACGGCCTGGAGCACCGTGGGCGGCAGCGCCAATGCCGGCGCCGGCGTGCGCATCGGCATCATCGATACCGGCATCGACCAGACCCATCCCGGATTTAAGGACACCGGTTTTACGCCGCCCGCCGGTTTTCCCGTGGGCGATAGCGGGTACACCAACAATAAGGTGATTGTGGCGCGCAGTTACGTTTCCATGCTGACCGATTCCGACCCGGTTTACTCCACGCCCGACGACTTATCGCCGCGCGACCGGCAGGGGCATGGCACCGCCATCGCCATGATCGCCGCGGGAGTGCAGAATGCCGGCCCGCTGGCCACCATCACCGGCGTGGCGCCCAAGGCGTTTCTCGGTAACTACAAGGTATTCGGCTCCCCCGGAGTCAACGAGTATACCTACCGTTCGGCCTGGATCCAGGCGCTGACCGACGCCGTCAACGATTCGATGGATATCGTCACGCTCTCCCTCGGCGAGGGCGACCCGGCCTTCTTCGGTCCCTTGGATAAAGGCGTCGCCGTGTGCGGCGACCCGGTCTGCGACGTGGGCGCGCAGGCCGTGGAAAGCGCCAGCAGTCTCGGGATGCTGGTAGTGGCGGCGGCCGGCAACGGGGGCAATATCGGAGTGCAGACCGTGACCCGCGCTTCGCTCGATTCCCCTGCCGACGCGCCCAGCGCGATCGCCGTGGGCGCCACCGAGAACAGTCACCTCTTATATCAGACCGTGCGCGTCAACGGCAACAGCCTGGGGAATCTCCGCGGGTTGTTTGGCGACGGCCCCAAGATCGCTTCGCCTCTCACCGCGCAGGTCAAGGACGTGACCACGTTAGGCGATAACGGACAGGCCTGCGCCGCGCTGCCCGCGGGGTCGCTCACCGGCGCCTTCGCCCTGATCCAGCGCGGCACGTGTTTCTTCAGCGATAAGGTCAACTTTGCCCAGGCGGCGGGCGCTAGCGCCGTAATTATCTATCAGACCAACGGCATCGACGATATCACTACCCGCATGTACGTGCAGGATACCGGCATCCCGGCGGTGCTGATCGGCAATACCGACGGCTACGCGTTGAAGACCTATCTCGGGATTAATCCCAACGGCACCATCACCCTCGACCCCGCTTACTCCGCGGCGGACAACCCGCAGGTAAACACCATAGCGGCCTACTCCGGGCGCGGCCCCAGCATCGGGAATTTCGCGGCAACTCGCGATTTCGGGCTGAAGCCCGAACTGGTGGCCCCCGGCACCAACATCTACACCGCCACGCAGAAGTTCGACCCCAATGCGGATACTTACAACGCCACCGGATACACCACTGTCAACGGCACCAGCTATGCCGTGCCCTTCGTGGCCGGCGTGGCGGCCATGGCGAAAGCCAAAAACCCCAACCTGAACACGCCCGGCCGTTTGAAATCCGCCGTGGTAAATACGGCGACCGCGGACGTGCTGGGCGGCGTACACGTGACCGATGTGGGCGCCGGCAAACTCAATGCCGCCGACGCGGTCAACGTGGCCGCCACGCTCGAACCCGCGGCCATCTCCTTCGGCCCCATCGCTGCGCTGCCCGTCAATCGCACCCTGACCTTGACTAACGTGACCAGCGCGGGCGCCACGTTTACCATCGCCGTGCGGCAATTGACCGCCGATTCCAATGCGCAGGTGACGCTCAGCCAGAGCACCTTCAATTTGCCCGCCGGGCAGAACCAGCAGATCACCGTTTCGCTCACCGGCAGCCGTCCCACCATCGGGGCGTATGAAGGCTTCCTCGACGTCACCAGTCCGGCGGGTCCCGCCCTGCACCTTCCCTACTTTTACGTGGTGGGCATCGGAGTGCCGTACGACATCTTCCCTATGCAGAACGGTGGGTTCACCGGCATCCCCAACGATACCGGATGGCGGCTCGCCTTCCGCGTCGTGGACCCCTACGGCGTGCCGGTGGCCAACACGCCCGTATCGTTCCAGATCGTGTCGGGCGGCGGCAAGTTCGACGCGGCGGGCGGCGACAAGACCACCGATGCGCTGGGCAACGCGGGCGTCTTCGTGGACCTGGGACCGCTGCAAGGCGACGAGGTATTCACCGGCACCGTGGCCGGCCTGACGCAGGAGTTCGATGGCTATGTGCGGCGCCTGCCCGCCATCCAGACGGGCGGCGTGGTCAACGCCGCGCCTCCCTACCAGGTGGGGCAGGGATTGGCCCCCGGATCGTACATCTCGATTTTCGGCAGCGATCTTTCCGATACCACCTTGGTGGAGAGCACCCAGTATCTGCCGCTCTCGCTGGGGCAGGTTTCGATCAGCTTCGACGGCGGCGGGCTGAGCGTCCCGGGCCACATTCACTTCATCAGCCCCGGACAGATCAACGTGCAAATTCCCTGGGAGTTCCAGGGTCAATCGTCGGTGCGGATGAAGGTGACGCTTTACGGCTACCTCTGGGGCAATCTCTACACCGTGCCGCTGTCCACCTTTTCACCGGGCATCTTCGCCGTCACGGACGGCGTCAATAATGCCGTGATTTCCTCGGCCAATCCGGCCATACGGGGCGGAAGTGTCGTGATCTATGCCAACGGGTTGGGACCCGTCAATGCGGCGCAATCTTCGGGCAATCTGGCCTCGTCCACGCAGTTGGTCTCTACCAACACCGCACCCACGGTGACCATTGGCGGCAGCCCCGCGACCGTGCTCTTCAACGGCTTGACGCCGGGCAGCGTGGCGCTGTACCAAGTCAACGTGGCGGTACCCTCCGGCGCGCCCACCGGCACGCAACCCCTGACGCTCTCCATCGGCGGCCAGAGCGCCACCGTAAACGTGGTGGTGCAATAAGGGGGACAGACATGAATTTCCGGCGCACTTTGCCGGAAATTCGCTGTCTGTCGCCGGTTTTCGCCCCCGGTTTTCGCCGCTGTCTGTCCCCGCTTTGGTTACTTCGCTATAATGTGACCTTGGGAGCTGTTCCCCTTCGATGACCGACATTAAGAAAAAACTCCAGGATGAGATCACTGTGCTCGAGTACGAGTATCTGGTCGAGCTGCCTAAGGAAATCCTGAAGGCCCGGGCCCATGGGGACCTGAGCGAGAACGCCGAATATCACGCGTGCAAGGACCGGCAGGGCTTCCTCAACGCCCGCATCGGCCAGTTGAAGAAGCGGCTGGCGGAGATGTCGATGGTCGATTTCTCCAAGATTCCGCATAACAAGGTGGGGCTCGGTTCCACCGTGGTTGTGCTTGACGTTAAACGCGACGAAGAGGTCACTTACTATCTGGTGACCAGTGAAGAGGCCGATGCCGCCAACGGCAGGGTCTCCACCACGTCGCCCATCGGCCGCGCCCTGCTCAACAAGGAAGTGGGCGACGAGGTCAAGGTCGTGAGCCCCGGCGGAACCAAAGCACTGGAAATCCGCAAGCTCACCACCATTCACGAAATAGTCTAGAGACATGACAGCTACCCGCGCGATCGGCTGGTTCTTTGGCGCCATTATCGACGCCATCGTCCGCTGGCTCGCGCTCTCGAAGATTCACCCCAACGTGCTCACGTTTCTGGGGCTGCTGATTAATATCTGGGCGGCGTGGCTCTTCGCCGCGGGCAGTTTCCGCTGGGCCGGTGTGGTCGTGACCGGAGCCGCCATCTTCGATATGGTGGACGGACGCGTGGCGCGCGCCACCAGCCAGGTGACGCGCTTCGGCGGTTTCTTCGATTCCGTGCTGGACCGTTACTCGGACCTGGCGCTGTTGATCGGCCTGCTGGTTTACTACGCCAGCATCAATCGCTTCTTCTACATCGTGCTCACCGCCATCGTCATGATGGGTTCGGTGATGATCAGTTATACGCGGTCGCGGGCGGAGAACGCCATCCCCAAGTGCAAAGTGGGATTCCTGGAGCGTCCCGAGCGGGTGGTGCTGATCATCATTGGCGCGCTTTTCGATCGCATGGCGGCCGTGTTATGGGTGATCGCGGTGCTCTCCAATGTGACCGTAATCCACCGCATGATCTACACCTTCAGGCAGGCCAAACTGCTGGAAGCCGCCCAATTGCGTGGTGGGGCAGGCGGGGTACCCGTTGGGTCCGCCTGCCAATCCGAGCGAAGCTCGGACTCGCCGGCGATCAGTCCTCCAAAATGACGTGCGCCATGCCCAGCTCGGCGGTGTGCGTAATCGAGAGCGAAATATTCTTCACCCCTAACATCCCGGCGACCCTGGCGGCCACGCCATGCAGCCGCAGCGTAGGTTTTCCGCTGGGCAGATTCGCCACTTCGAAATCCTGCCACCTGACCCCGTGCCGCCAGCCCGTGCCGATGGCCTTCATGCCCGCTTCCTTGGCCGCGAAGCGCGCCGCGTAACGTTCGAACTTATTCGCCTTACGCTCCACATACGCGATCTCCGCCGGCGTGTAGATGCGGCGGATGAATTTCTCACCGTAGCGCTCGATGGACGCCCTAATTCGCGGGACTTCCGCCAGATCCACGCCGGTGCCGACAATCATTTCAACTCCCGGCCCGTGGTAGTGATGGTCAGGCGTCCATGCTTGACGCCCTTCGTGCTGATCAACACGTCCGCTACCTTCCGCACCACGGCGCTTTTGCCGCGCACCACCAGAACTTCCAGGCAGTGATCGTGATCCAGGTGAACGTGCAGCGTGGAGAGAATGGAGTGGTGGAAATCGTGCTGGATGCCGGTGAGTTTCTCGCTGAGCAGGCGCACGTGGTGATCGTAGACCAGGGTGACCGTGCCCACCACCTGGGCGTCCGGCGATTCCCACGCCTCCTCGACCAGTTCCTCGCGGATCAGGTCGCGAAAGGCTTCAGAGCGGTTGGTGTACCCGCGCCGCCCGATCAGCTTGTCGAACTTCTTCAGCAGTCCGCTATCGATGGCCACGCCAATCCGGCTCAGCACACTCATGCGTACAACATAGTATCATCCGCAAACCGCCCGTAGCGTAGCCCTCCAGGGCTGCCATGACCCCTTTCCTGGGGGCATTCTTCGGTGGGGCAGGCGGGGTACCCGTTGGGTCCGCCTGCCAATCCGCTTCGCAGCTCGGACTCCGCTTCCTCCGCGCTCTGGGCTTTTGACCTTCCAGGTCTTCTCTGCGCTTCCCTCTGCGTTCTCCGCGTCTCTGCGTTGAATTCAATACTACCCGTCTCCCGCCCCCTCCCCGGTGGCACGAATAATTGGTTCGTGCTACTTTGAAGGCAACCGTGCATATCCCCGACGGATTTCTCTCCACGCCGGTGTGGGCCACGCTGGACGCCGCCGCGGCGCCCACCGTAGCCTACGTCGTGCGCGTGGCGCAGCGCGGGTTTGACGACGCCAAAGTGCCCCTCCTGGGCGTGATGGGTGCGTTTGTCTTCGCCGCCCAGATGATCAACTTTCCGGTCGGCATCGGCACCAGCGGACACCTGGTGGGCGGAGCGCTCCTGGCCTGCACCCTCGGCCCCGCCGCGGCTTGTGTGGTGATGAGCGCCATCCTGGCCATCCAGGCGCTGGTCTTTCAGGATGGCGGCATCCTGGCGCTGGGCGCCAACGTCATCAACATGGCCATTGTGGGCGTCCTCGCGGGGTACCTGCCGTATCGCGTGTGGGGACGCTCTCGCGGGCGCCGCGCCGCCATATTCGCCGGCGGCGCGCTCTCCGTGGCGGTCAGCGCGCTCCTGGCGCTGGCCGAGCTGTTGATTTCCGGAGTGCGCATGCCGGCCTCGGTACTGGGTGTTTCGCTGGTGCTGTTTCTGGTCTCGGCGCTGATTGAGGGCGCCATCACCATGGCGGTAATCGGAGCGCTCGAAGCCATCCAGCCCAACTTCGTGCGCCAACCGGCCGCCGGCGGGCGATACGCCCTGGTGGCGGTGGGCCTGGCCGCGGTGCTGCTGGCGGCGGGCGGAGTGGTGGTTGCCTCCACGGCGCCCGATCCAATCGAGCAACTGGCGCGTCAAACCGGCATCTCCGCGCGCGCGCACACTCTGCTTTCCACCCCGTTCAAGGATTACCAGGCTTCCTGGCTCGGCGCCGGCTGGCCCGCGCAGGCGGCCGCGGGACTGGTCGGCCTGGCGCTCGTCGGCGGCGTTTGCGTGCTGATCGGGCGGAAGCGGTAGGCCGCCGTGCACCACGTCACCTTGGATCGCTGGAGCCGCGGCGCGAGCCCGCTCCACCGCCGCGATCCGCGCGTCAAGATCGCCGCCGCACTGGTGTTTCTGCTGGTGCTCGCCACGGCGCATCGCGAGTTGGCCTGGCTGGGCGCGGCGCTGTTTGCCGTCTTGTGCGGGGCCGTCCGTCTGGCGCGCCTGCCGCTCTCTGGCGCTTTGGCACGCGCCGGCGTGGTGTTGCCATTCACGGCGGTGTTCGCCGGAGTAAGCTGGCTGGCTGGCGACCCGGCGCGCGGCGCCGCCCTCGTCATGAAGAGTTACCTCTCGGCGCTGGCCGTACTCTTGCTGGTGTCCACTACACCGTTACCCCTGTTACTGCGCGGCTTCGAAATGACCGGCGCTCCCCGCTTCCTGTTGATGGTCGCGCAGTTTCTCTACCGTTACCTGTTCGTGATCTCCGAAGAGGCGCAGCATATGCGGAAGGCGGCCCTGGCGCGCGGCGCTACCGTGGGCTCTCTCGCCGGCAACGCCGCGCGATTCCGCGCGGCGGCTGGAGCTTTGGCGGTGCTGTTCGCACGCTCCTACGCGCGCGCCGGGGAGATTCACCGCGCCATGCTGGCCCGCGGCTTTCCAGGATATTTCCGCCCTCTCTCCGAGTTACACTTTCACGGGAGCGACATGATCTTCCTGGCGATTGCCATAGTAACCCCCGTGGCGCTGCGGATTCTGATCGAGAGGGCGGCGTAATGTCTCCCCTGATTCTCGTACGGGGACTAAGATACCAATACGACGATGGTACTGTTGCGCTCAACGGCGTCGACTTTCGCCTGGAAGCAGGCGAGACGGTGGCCCTTCTCGGAGCCAACGGCAGCGGAAAAACCACCTTCGCGCTGCACCTGAACGGGTTGCTCTCGGGCCAGGGCTCGGTGGAAGTATGCGGCCTGCCCGTGAATCCGCGGAACATCGTGGCGATCCGCCGCAAGATCGGCCTCGTGTTTCAGGATTCCGAAAGCCAGTTGTTTATGCCCACCGTCTTGGAAGACGTAGCCTTCGGACCCTTGAATCACGGGCTAAGTCCCCAGAAGGCGGCGGAGCGCGCCATGGCCGCGCTCGCGCAGGTGGGTATGGCGGCGGCCGCGGGCAAGGCGCCGTATCACCTGAGCGCCGGCGAGAAGAAACGCGTGGCCATCGCCGGCATACTGGCAGTGGAGCCCGATATCCTCGTCCTCGATGAGCCGACGACTTTTCTCGATCCGCCCGGGCAGCGCGCATTGGCCCAATTGCTATCCGCCTTGCCGCAGGCCAAAATCCTGATTACACACGATATGCACTTGGCGCGGGCGCTATGCTCCCGTGCGGCATTCTTCAGCAACGGATCGATTGCGGCGGAAGGCTCGGTAGAACAGATGGCGCAGCGCTATGAATGGGACTTCCAGGCGCCTCGCACCACCTAAGCCGGTTGGCAGCGGCGCGTGGGTCTACGCTTCCTTGGCACTCTTGCGGTGTTCCGCCCAGCGCTTCTTCTGCGCCGCCGAGATGCGCTTGCGCGCGGCCGCGCTCAGGACGCGCTTCACGCCGCCAGCCTTCGGCGCCGCGGACGCCGCCGCGGGAACGGCTTTGCCTTTCAGCCTGGCCTGAATCTCCCGGATCTTTTCTTCGATCCGGTCTTTCTCGACTTGATAGCCGACTAACGCCATTTGCAGAGTGCTAAGATCTTCCGTGGTCTTTCCTCGTGCCATGTTTCACCCACGGTCAATATATCATAGGGTGTCAACGCGCCGTCAAGAAACTGAAGCGCGCCGGCGCCCGCGACGATAGGACTACCTATGCGATTGCTCCTGCAACGAGTAAGCGAAGCCAGCGTAACTGTCGGCGGAAACACCGTCGGATCTATACGTACCGGATTAGTGATACTAGCCGGAATGGCAAGAAACGATACCGAATCGGAGGTGGACTGCCTTTCGGATAAGGTTCTGGGATTGCGGGTTTTCCCCGACAGCGAGGGGAAAATGAACCGCAATGTCGTCGATGCCGGCGGATCGCTGCTGGTCGTCTCCCAGTTCACCCTGTATGGCGATTGCCGCAAGGGCCGGCGTCCGAGCTTCGACCAGGCGGCCGCGCCCGAACAGGCTCAGGCTCTCTATAATTATCTCGTGGAGAAGTTGCGGCGCGGGCCGGTGCCGGTGGAGACCGGCGTGTTTCAGGCGATGATGGAAGTGCATTTAGTGAACCAAGGTCCCGTAACTATTCTCATGGACACGAAGGATTGGAATAGAAAATGATCGAAACCTACGGTTATGCGCGAGCCGGTTTTCTGGGAAACCCCAGCGACGGATACTTTGGCAAGACGTTGTCCTTTGCCATGTCGAACTTTCGGGCGCGCGTCCTCTTATATCCCAGCGCGCGCCTGGAAATCAAGCCATCCAAGGTGGATCTTCCCGTCTTTGAGAACCTCGATGACCTATATCGCATTACCCGGTGGCGCGGCTACTACGGAGGTATTCGCATCATCCAGGCGCTGGTGGTCCGCCTGGTGGATTACTGCCGCGAGCAGGGCACCGGGTTGCCGGACCGCAACTTCACCCTGGAGTACGAATCCAACGTGCCGCAACGCTTGGGGCTGGGCGGATCGAGCGCCATCATCACGGCGTCCTTGCGCGCCCTCTGCCACTATTACGAGCTGGAGATCCCGCTCCCGGTGCAGGCCAACCTGGCACTCGAAACCGAAACGCGGGAATTAGACGTTCCCGCCGGACTTCAGGATCGCGTGGTGCAGGCCTATCAGGGGTTGGTGTATATGGATTTCTCGCGCGCCTTGATGGAAGCGCGCGGTTACGGCGAGTACGAGCGCATGGACGTGGGCCTGCTGCCCAATGTGTACGTAGCTTACCGTACGTCGTTGAGCGAAGGCACGGAAGTGTTTCACAGCAACCTGCGGGAGCGCTGGCTGCGTGGCGATCCCGAAGTGGTCGGCGCCATGCAAACGTGGGCCGGTTACGCCGCCGAAGGACGCGCCTGCCTCTTGCAGCGAAACTACGCCAGGCTGAACCAACTGGTGGACGCCAACTTCGATCAGCGGGCGAAGATCTATCAAATCGATCCGGGCAATCTGGAGATGGTGCGCATGGCGCGGGCGGCGGGCGCCACCGCGAATTTCGCCGGGTCGGGCGGCGCCATCGTGGGCACCTATGACGACGAAGCCATGTTCGCCAGCCTCACCGCGGCCGGCAAGGCCATCGGTGTCGCCGTGATCAAACCGAAAATCGTGGTGTAGAGCGGCCTTTCAGGCTGCAACGCCGGCATTCTTGGCGGCGTTCTTCGAAGAATGCCGGTACCGCGCCCGCTGCACGCTATCCTGGAAGTCTCCCATGCCCGAGGGAACCTACCTCTATTGCGACGTCAGCCTGCCGGTGCCGCTCGATCAGCCGTTCACCTATTCGCTGCCCGATACCCTGCGCCATCGCGTACGCGTGGGCAGCCGCCTGATTGTGCCCTTCGGCACGCGCAAGCTCACCGGTGTGATTCTGCGCTGCCACGACAATCCGCCCGGCGTGGCCACCCGCGACGCCCTCCGCCTGATCGATAGCGAGCCGGTGCTGAGCGCGGAACTGATGGCGCTCGGACGGTGGATCGCGGGCTATTACTGCTCCCCGCTGGGCGATGTGCTGCGCGGCATGCTGCCCCTGTCGTCGGAGATCCGCCGCGGGAAAGTCTGGACGCTGACCGATTCCGGCCGCGACGCGGCGCGCCAACTGCTGCTCGATTCCTCCCCGGACGATCCCGTGTTGCAGATTCTGCGCATGCTCGAAAAGCGCCCGCTCTCGGCGTCGTATCTTGCCAAGGCCATGCCGCTGGCCGATAAGACCATCCGCGCGCTGGAACGCAAGCGCTTCATCGTCGCCGAACAGGTGCAGGTGGAACGCGATCCGCTGCGCGCCCCCTCCGAGCGCCTGCGCGTGGAACTCACGAGCGGCGGCAACGCGCCCGAGCCCAAGCTCAACAAGCCGGAGCGCGAAATGCGCGCCTTTCTGGAATTGCACCCCGGCTCGCACAATCTGAAGGAACTGGAAGATATGGTGAAACACGCGAGCGCGGCGGCGCGCTCGCTGGCGCGCAAGGGGTTGGTTTCGCTCAAGCCGGAGACCGTGGCGATGAAGGCCGCCATCCGCGCGCGCCACGATCTCAATCCCGCGCAGCAGGCGGCATTCCAGCAGATCCACGCGTGCATCCAGGCCAAACGCTTCCAGACGTTTCTGCTGCATGGCGTCACCGGCTCCGGCAAGACCGAAGTGTATTTGACGGCCATCGAGACGGCGCTGGCGGAGGGCCGCAGCGCGCTGCTCATGGTGCCGGAGATCGCCCTCACGCCGCAAATGGCGGGGCAGTTTTTCTCCCGCTTCGGCGACCGCGTGGCCATCCTGCACTCGGCCTTCACCGACGTGGAACGCACCGAGCAATGGCGGCGCATTCGCTCCGGCGCGGCCAGCGTGGTGGTGGGCACGCGCTCCGGAGTGTTCGCGCCGGTCCAGAATCTGGGTCTGATCGTAGTGGATGAGGAGCACGACGGCAGTTACAAGCAGGAGGAGAATCCGCGCTACAACGGCCGCGACGTGGCCATCGTGCGCGCGCAGGGGGTGGGCGCCTGCGTGGTGCTGGGCTCGGCCACGCCCAGCCTGGAGAGCCGCTACAACGCCGAGAAGGGAAAGTACACGCTGCTGGAATTGCCCGGCCGTATCGAGGCGCGGCCCATGCCCGTCGTGGAGCTGATCGACATGCGGCAGGAGTTCCTGGAAACCCGCAAGCAGGATACCTTCTCGCGCAAACTGATCGAGGCCCTCGGGCAGCGCGTGGAGAGCGGCGAGCAGACCATCGTGCTGCTCAATCGGCGCGGGTTTTCCAGCTTCGTGGCCTGCCGCGCCTGCGGCGAGAGAGTGCAGTGCATCAACTGCTCGCTCACCCTGACCTATCACAAGCGCGACCGGCGCCTGTTGTGCCACTACTGCGGCTACGCCGAGAAGGTGCCCAGCCAGTGCCCCAAGTGCTCCAGCGAGCACATCTACTTCCTGGGCATCGGCAGCGAGCGCGTGGAAGAGGAGTTGCATCGCGCCTTCCCGGCCGCGCGCATCGCCCGCCTCGACCGCGACACGGTCACCGGCAAGCGCCAGTACGAAGTCATCCTCCAGGATTTCCGCGAGGGCAACTACGACATGCTCGTGGGCACCCAGATGATCGCCAAGGGCCACGATATTCCCAACGTCACGCTGGTGGGCGTGGTGGCCGCCGACATGGGGCTCGGCATCCCCGATTTCCGCGCCGCGGAGCGCACCTTCCAACTGCTGACCCAGGTGGCGGGCCGCGCCGGACGCGGCAATCTGCCCGGCATCGTGCTGGTGCAGACCATCAATCCCGACCACTACGCGGTGCGCCTGGCGGCGGCGCAGGACGACCAGGGCTTTTACGAGAAGGAGCTGCATTTCCGCAGCATGATGCACTACCCGCCCTTCTCCGCCATGGCCAACGTGCTGGTGCGCAGCGAGAAGAAGGAGATGGCCATGCGCATGAGCACGGAACTGGGCTTTCTGCTCAATCCGCCGCCGGAGAAACTGCGCGTCATGGGTCCGGCTGAAGCGCCCGTGCCGCGTCTGAAGAACGAATACCGCTATCAATTCCTCATCAAGGCAGCCAGCCGCAAAGCGCTCAACGAGCTACTCCGGAAGGTCCGCAATTTCGCCCTGGAAAACAAATGGGGCGCCACCGCGCTGGTCATCGACGTCGATCCGCTGACCCTGATGTAGGCCTGGCCTCCTGGCCTGTTTGAATAGGCCTTCGGCCCGCGAAATTCCATGAAAAATGGTGGTCCAGGCAAGGTGGGGCAGGCGCTTTCGCCTGCCAACTTCCAATCGAGCCCCCGGATTGGCAGGCGGAAGCGCCTGCCCCACCCGCGGCGCCCCTACAGCTCCTTCAACCGGAAATTGCGGTACTCGATTTTCATCGGCGGCCCCACGTGTACCTGCACGCCGAGCTCGCCCTTCATCATGCGGCCCGCGGCATCGTCATCGATCACCATGCTCATCAGATGTCCGTTCAGCATGTGAATCAGCGTGTTGCCGCGGATAATCATATGGATGGCGTTCCAATCCTTGCTGATGAACTCCGCCAGCGCGGCCGCGTCGCCGATGGTGGAGAGAATGATCGGCTTCCGGCCGCCCACCACGTGGGTCACCTGGCCGCGCAAAGTCAGGAACAAGCGGCCCTTCTCCTCGTAATTCTGCCCGGTGTAGCGGTTCGCTCCGTCGATATCGAACTGGTATCCGCGCATGGCGAACTTGTTGGCCGGCGTCACCATGTCCGGCACCACCACGCTGCGATAGCTGATGCCGCTGTTGCCGGCGCTGGTGATGCGGTAGTCCGCCTTCAATTCGAAATCGGCCGGAGCGCCGCCCTTCCAGATGATGAACGTGTTGCTCTTGATGACCGTCTCGGGGGTGATTTCGCCCACCAGCGCGCCGTCTTCGACCCGCCAGTATTTGGGATCGCCCTCCCATCCGGCGAGAGTCTTGCCGTCGAAGATGGGACGAAAACCGGCTTCGTCGCCGGTAATCGGTTCGGGGCGGTCGGACTGTTTCGGAACGTACTGCGCGGTCAGCGGTACCGCGGCCAGCGAGGCCAGAAAAATTCGGCGGCTGCTGTTTGGCATGGTGATTACACTTTCGCTATGACTTCCAGCAGCCCTTTCAAGCTCTGCTCGCTGGAATACATCTTGCCCTTGGGATCGCGCCAGTGGGTTTCCAGCGTGAACGTGCCTTTGTACCCGTCCTTCAGCAACGCGCGGATCTGCCCCAGATTGTCGAACTCGCCGTCGCCGACTTTGGCCCACACCACTTTGCCGTCCTGGTGTTTGTAGTCGCGCAAATGGACGTGGAAGACGCGCGCCGGGTCGAGTTTGCGGTAGCCCTCGGGAAAGCTCTGCTCGCCGCTCTCGCCGGCGTTGTTGGGATCCCAGGTGAGGCCGACGTTGTCTTCCTTGACGTTCTTAAAAAGCAGCGCGGCTTCGGCGCCCGTGGAGACGTACCCGCCGCCGATGTTTTCCACCGCCAGGCGGAAGCCTTTGGCGCGCCGCGCCGCTTCGCGCGTCAGTTCCCATATGCGCGCGTACGCCTTCTCGTTCTTGCTCTCGCCCTTGCCCAGCATGAAGGTGAAGACGCGGATCTTGTCGGTGCCGAAAGCTTTGGCGCGCTCCATGGCGCTCGTCAATAGCGCCCATTGCTCGTCCAGTTTCTTCAGCCCCTCCGCGGTGTCGGGCGGCAGCGGGACCTTGAAAAACCCCGTGCCTTCGATGGAGACGCGGATGCCGTGCTCGTCCAGGATCTTGCCGGCGTCGCGGATCTTCTCCATCGGCTGCGCGGTATTGTAGGGGCCCCAGATATTGCGGATCTCGGCCCAGTGGAGGTTGTATTGTTGCAGGAATTTGGCGGCGGTGAGCACGTCGTCGTCGATTTCGTCGGTGGTGATGCCGAGTTTGATGCCTGCCAGCGGCAGGGCGCGCAGGCGGCGCGCGAAGAACAGCGCCGAAGCGCCCAGAAGATCGCGTCGGGTAGGCGAGTACATGCCCAGATTATACCGGTTGGCGACGCCGGGGGTTATGCTATCGATATGGCTAACGACGGAACTTCGAGACGGCGGTTTTTCTTCGGTACCCTGCTGGCGGGAGCCTTGCCCGCCGCGGGCTTCGGCAGCGCGCCATCCTTGAAACACCTGGGCTATAAGTCGCCCAACGAAAAGCTCAACATCGCCGCTATCGGCGCGGGCGGGAAAGGCAGGACCGATATCGCCGGCTGCAAAGCCGAGAACATCGTGGCCTTCGCCGACCCCGACGATGCCGCCGCGGCTTCCACCTACAAGCTCTACCCCAACGTTCCGAAGTACAAAGACATGCGGCGCATGTTCGATAAGGAAACCCCCCATATCGACGCCGTGCTGGTTTCCTGCCCCGACCATATGCATGCCACGGCGGCTCTCTGGGCCATGGCCCGCGGCAAGCACGTCTATTGTCAAAAGCCCCTCACCCGGACGTTTTGGGAGGCGCTGGAATTGGAAAAAGCGGCCGCCCGATACGGTGTGGCCACCCAGATGGGCAACCAGGGCTACTCCAATCCCGGCGCCCGCGAGTGCTGCGAAATCATCTGGAGCGGCGAGATCGGCAACGTCACCGAAATCCATGCCTGGACCGACCGGCCGGGCAAGTACTGGCCGCAGAGTCCCGACGTCGTGCCCAAGGAGGCCCCGGTTCCCGCGACCCTCGATTGGGAGGTCTGGCAGGGCGGAACTATCCCGCGCCCTTACAGCCCGGCATACATTCCGCGTTCCTGGCGGGCCTTCCCCGACTATGGCTGCGGCGCCGTCGGCGACATGGCGTGCCACATCCTGGGAACGCCCAACATGGCCATGCGCCTAGGCGCGCCCACCAGCGTGGAGTGCATCAAGAAGGTGGGCCCGAGCAAATACGTTTTCCCGCAACAGACCGTGCTGCGCTTCGATTTTCCGGCCCGCGGCAGCATGCCGCCCGTCAAGATCTTCTGGCACGACAGCCTCAAAGAGTTCCTCACATTCGATGGCATTCCGGCCGGCGAATTGATCGGCGACGACGACAACAACGGCAGCCTCTTCATCGGCGACAAGGGCATGGTCACCACAGGCTGCTACGGCGAACGCACACGCCTCATGCCCGATGCCAGAATGAAGGATTACAAGCTGCCGCCCCCCATGCTCACGCGCTCGCCCGGCCACTACGCCGATTGGATTCGCGCCTGCAAAGGCGGCGAACCTTCCTGCTCCAACTTCAGCGTGGCGGCTCCCTTCGTCCAGTGGATGCAATTGGGCGTCATCTCCATGAAGGTGGAAGGTAAGTTGGAATGGGACGCCGCCAAGATGCAGTTCAGTAACAACAGTGAAGCCAACCGCTATCTGAAGCCCAACTTCCGCAAAGGCTGGAAGCTGGCGTAACTTGCGGCCTCAGCTAACATCCAGCACGTCGAAGTGGAAGCGGTCCGGCGGAAACAGCGCCGGCGACTGCGACCACGTGTGGTAAGCCGTGCCTGCCACCGTCGCGTTCAAATAGAACAGGAACTCGCTCGAAAAGCAATCGATCGGCGGCGGCTGGCGGAACGTCAGGCGCAGTCCCACCGCCCTGTCGAGAGCGACGCCGCCCGTGGGGACCGCCTTTTCCCTTAGCAGTTCGACGAAGCTGGCGCGGCTGGCATGCGGCCAGACATCGGGGTGGAGCAGTTTGCGCAGCACGCCTTCGTTTTCGAAGGTGATCTCACACTGGCGGATCCATTCGATCACGCTATCCCCCCAGTTCCAGTGCGAAACCAACCCCTTGTACTGTTCGGTGAGTTGCAGGGCAAGGTCCATCTTACGTTGCTCGATGATTTCCAGGTTGGCATCGGTGGCACCCAGCATGTCCTCGGCTTCCAGCATCACGGACGTCAGGTCGGGGGAGGAATCCGTGGCACCGTGCAACAACAGCGGAGGAAGCTCGTGGGTCTTGAATGGCCACCTTACCTATACATATCGACGTCTAACAGGAATATTTCTGTTCCAATTTGTAGCACGTCAAATACCGTCAGGCGATTAAAAAGAATTTATGGGGCCGATTTGGCAGCAGCACGCCCCGGCTGCTAATGGGGTGGGGCAGACATTCAGCCTGCCAAGAGCCCACCCTCAATAAGCAAGCTCCCTCTTCGCCGTGACGTGCTTCTCCAGCTCTTTCCGATTCAGAAAGTAAGTCGATTTAGCGCGGCTCCTGCTGAATAGCTTCTCGGCCTGATCGTCATAGTGCGGCGAATCGGGGTGGTCGCTTTCCCCCAACGGAAGCACCATGTAGGATTGCGGCGGCTTGCTCAAAATCACGATCTGCGTCGCGGTCTGCCCGGTGTGCCCCACCATTTCCTTGCCGCGCGGGCTGAAGCTGATGGCGCGCGGCGTGGCCATCCCGGCGTCGGTCAGCGTGCCGCCGCCCACCGGGAACGTGCGCGTCGCATCCTTACGCCCCACGCGAAACACCGTGCCGAACACGGCATCCGCCGGGAATTCGGTTTTCAGGCGCTGTGCCGTCTGGTCGAGCGCCCGCCGGATGGCGTCGTCGCTCAGCTCGGCGGGCGGTTCCGTGGCGCGCGCCGCGGTGCCGCCCAGAGACGTCTTGAACACATAGTAGGCCAGCGCGTCGCGCGAATCCGCGTCGCTCCGCCGGTTCCAGCCGGCAATCAACTTCGCCATCTCGTGCTCCGGTGCCGCCTGCCGGATGCGCTCCTGCCACAGTTCCGCGTGCCACACCTGCGGGGAGAAAGCGATGCCGATGGCCTGTTCCGCCGTGACGTTATGCGCGCCGTCGAGCAACTCCAGCACCATGGCCGCGCGCTGGCTGGGCGGACGCCGCGATTCGTTGTAGAGATAAGGATGCGCCGCCCACTTCTCCGGGACCAGCGTTGAGTCCTTCATCATGTTGAACGGCGACGTATTGCAGTTCTGCATGTAGCCTTGCGGCGGGTTGGCGATCTGCACCAGGTCTTCGAACGGATGCAGCCCCTGCCACTCGCAGGCGCCGGCCGGACCCGACATGGGGCGCGACGAATCGCAGCCGTTGGGACGCACCGGCACGCGGCCATTTCTTACATAGTAGATATCGCCATCCACCGTGGCGATCATGATATTCTGCGCCATGTATTGCAGTCCGCCGAGCGCCACCTTGGCCTCGCCGAGATTCCGCGCCGTGGCGATCTTCCACGCCGTCTCCAGCAGCCGGAATTCGTTGGCGTACGGAATCGCGGCGGCGTAGGCTTTCCCATTCTTGTGGGCCACAATCGGACCGTGGTGGGTGGATTCGATGCGCACGTCCTGGTATCTCACCTCGCCGCCGGTCTTGACGCCGATACGCTCCGTGCGCACCTCTAGCGGGCGCCACTCGTCTTTGAACCGGTACTTGCCGTCGCGCACTTCTTCCTCGTAGACGTCGGAGGTGTCGGGACCTCCCGTGGTCATGGCGATGGAAAGGTAGCGGCTGTGGCCCAGCGAGGGGAACGGCTGGCCGAGGATCGCGGCGCCGGAAAACGCCAGGTCGCCGCCGTAGATGCGCATTTCGTAGAAGCGCACTTCGCCGTACCACGTCAGGTGCGGATCGATCACCGCGATGGGCACGTGCAGCGCCGTGCGCGAGGGGGCCAGCGCCATTTCGTTGGAGCCGTGGTAAGCCACCGGGTCCGGCTGCACGCCGCCGCGCAGTAAATCCCCGGCCGCTTCCCCTTCCGGCCAGCTCCAGATAATGTAGCGGCCCAGCGCAATGATCTGCCACGGTTCCAGCTTGGGCGCCCACGCCGGCACCTGCTCGGGATGCTCCGCCATAAACTTCTTGATGCCGGCCTGGTAGGCTTCGCAGATGGCGCGCAGGTGGGGCGCCAGTTCCGCATAGTGCTGCCGCGCCACATCGCGGTGCCGCCACAGGCGCGCCCGGTAATCCTGCATGACGAATTCCGGCCCGAACGCTTCCGACATGGTGCCTTCGGCCTTGCGGTAATTGCGCAACAGCTCTTCCAGCCGGTCTTCGGCCTGCGCGTACCCGGAGGCGTATGCCGCGCCGGCGGCGGTGGCGGCGTAGATGTGCGGAACGCCGAACTCGTCGCGCAGAATTTCGATCTTCTCCGCGGCGCAGAGAGTGAACGATGCCAATAGCAGAGCGAAAGCTTTCAAGGAACCCTCCCGGGAAGCACAGTATAACGCCCCTGAAGCCGCCTCTTGTAATATAGCGTGACTTCATATAGAATGACTCTATATGGACGTGATCCAAGGTACGCTCGACATGCTGGTGCTCCGCACCCTTCTCTTTGGCCCGCTGCACGGCTATGGGATCGCCAAGGCGATTCGCACCACCTCCAACGAGGCGCTCGATATCGAGTTCGGGTCGCTGTATCCGGCGCTCAAACGGCTGGAGTTGAAGGGCTGGATCGCCTCCAAATGGGAAACCTCGGAGCACAACCGCCGCGCCAAGAATTACCGGCTCACGCCCGCGGGCCGGAAGCAACTCAGGCACGAACATTCCGAGTGGGCGGAGTTCGTGAGCGCCGTGGCGCGCGTCATGGGCTCGGCCCCCGGCGAGGTGAAGCGATGAACTGGAAAAAGTGGTCGCTGCTGTGGCCGTCGCGCCGCCGCCGCGAAGAGCTCGACATGCGGGAGGAGCTGAATTCCCTGGCGCAATTCGCCCCTCCACGGGAACTTGGCAACCTCACCCTGGCGGCGGAGAACGCCCGCGAAACCTGGGGCTGGACCTGGCTCGAGAGCATCGTGGCCGATCTCCGCTACGCCGTTCGCGCCCTACGCCGGCAGCCGGGCTTCCTGGCCGTAGCGGTGGTATCGCTGGCGCTCGGCATAGGCGCCAATAGCGCCATTTTCAGCCTGGCCGACGCTCTCTTGCTGCGCCCCCTCCCGGTGCTTCGCCCCGCCGAGGTGTTGACCCTCAGCAACACTACGCCCGACAACCCTTTCGAGGGCATGTCGTACCCCGATTACCGCGACATCCGCCAACAATGCCGTTCGTTTTCCGGCCTCATCGCCTACCGCATGGCGCCCTTGGGCGTCGCCGCCGTCCCCTCGGCGCCGCCGCAGATGCGCCTCGCCCTGATGGCTAGCGATAACTTTTTCGGCGTCCTCGGAATCGTGTCGCCTGTCGGCCGATCCTTCCTGCCTGACGAAGCGATAACACCCGGCCGCGATCGCATCGCCATCCTCGGCTACGACTTTTGGGACAGCCAGTACGGGCGCGACCGCTCGGTCGTCGGACGGACCCTGCGTCTCAACGGAATCGACTTCACCATCGTTGGTGTAGCTCCCGAATCGTTCCCGGGCATCGACCGCTGGGTTAGGCCTTCTCTCTTCGTCCCCCTTTCGATGTGGGGCGCGCTGGCGGGTGAGAGCCAGGAGCCCCTCGAAGATCGCGCCCGCCACGAACTCAGCGTCAAGGGCCGCCTCGCCGCCGCCGCGTCGCGACAGTCCGCCCAAGCCGAGTTGTCCGCCATCGGCCTAAACCTGGCGCGCGCCTATCCTCGAACCAATCGCAATCGCCAGATTGCCGTGCGCACCGAGATCCAGGCCCACGTCCAGCAGGTGCCCCAGCACCTCGTGATGGTCACGATGTTGATGATCCTGGTGGGCCTGGTCCTGACCATCGCCTGTGCCAACGTGGCCAACCTCAGTCTCGCGCGCGGCCGTGCCCGCAGCCGCGAGATCGCCATCCGTCTCGCCATCGGCGCCGGACGCTCCCGCCTGGTACGCCAATTGATGACCGAAAGTCTCGTCGTGGCGCTGCTCGGCGGCGCCGCTGGTTTAGCCGTCGGGTACGGCGGCATCCGCTTTCTCGGCACCATGCAGATACCTGGCGATATCCCCGTAACCTTCGGCGTGCAGATCGATACCCGCGTGCTGGTATACACCTTGTTCGCGGCGTTGGCGAGTTGCCTGCTGTTCGGCCTGGCTCCGGCTCTGCAAGCCGGACGTGTGCAACTCGTACCCGCTCTCAAGGCTGGTGGCGAAGCCACCCACCCGCGCCGGCGCCTCCTAGGTCGCAACGTCCTGGTGGTGGGCCAGGTTGCCTTCGCCATGGTGCTGCTCATCGCCACGAGTGGTTTTCTGGGCGGCTTCCGCAAGCTGGTGACGGCGGACCCGGGCTTTCAGCGGGACCACCGCATCAGCATGGACCTCGATCCTTCCGTGCGCCGCTATCCGCCCGCCCAGACGCACGATTTCTATCGCCAGCTTGTCGATCGCGCCCGCGCCCTGCCCGGCGTCGTGTCCGTCTCGCTTGCCGCGTCGCTGCCCTTTTCGTTAAGTCAGTCCTCGTTGAGCGTCATCCCGGAGGGCTACGCCTTCCCCAAGGGAAGGGAAATAGTCACCGTCCTCGGCGGAGCCTTCGACGAGAATTATTTCGCCACCATGAAGATTCCGATGGCGCGGGGAAGAGGCTTCAGCCGCGACGATCGCATGGGGTCGCGCCGCGTCGCCATCGTCAACGAGGAGTTCGCCAAGACCTACTGGCCGAACCAGGATCCAATCGGCAAACGTCTCCGCCTCGACCGCGCGGACGGCCCAATCGCCGAGGTCGTCGGCATCACCAAGACGGGGCGCTACTACTTCCCGACCGAGTCGCCAACGCCCTATGTCTACCTGCCGTACGAGCAGAACCAAAATGCCCGTATGACGCTGATTGCCGAGTCTCGGGGCGATCCAGCAGCCTTGGCAGCGCCATTGCGCGAGGTGGTTCGCAGCCTCGACGTGGACCAGCCCATCCAGAACCTCCGCACCGTGACCTCGTTCTACGAGCATCGCGTCGTCAGCAACTTCCTCATCCTCCTCGAAATGGTCGCCATCATGGGCTTGGTGGGGCTCACCTTGGCCATCGTCGGTCTATACGGGCTCGTCTCCTATTCCGTCAGTTGCCGCACCCGCGAGATCGGCGTGCGCATGGCCATCGGCGCCAGCCGCGCCAGCGTGCTGCGCTTCGTGCTGCGCCAGGGTCTGACGCTCGCCGCCGCGGGCATAGCCATCGGGGGCATCCTCACAGCCGTGCTCGTCCCGGCGCGTGCGCCGGGCATGGAGTTGATTTGGGCAGTGAGCGCCGCGACCTTTCTCATCGTCCCGATCGCACTCTTCGCGGTGAGCGTAGCGGCGTGCTACCTGCCCGCCAGACGGGCCGCCAACCTCGATCCCATCCGCGCGCTCCGCTGGGAATAGCGGCTGCGCGCACCAGCGGAACTTGCGCTAAAGTTCCCCTATGCGACCCCTCGCGATCGTCCTCGTTGCCTGCGCCCTCCCGGCCGCCTGCGCCGATTTCTTTCCTATGGCGGTCTGGTACGGCGGCGGCAAAGCGCGCGCCCCCATGCTGGAACCCGGCGCGCGCGCCAAGAAGGAAACCTGGCGCCAGGACGTGCGCCAGATCAAGGCGCTGGGCTTCAACACCGTCCGCACCTGGATCGATTGGGCCACCGGCGAGCCGAAACAGGGCGAGTACCACTTCGAGAACCTCGACGTGATCCTGGAACTGGCGCGCGAGGAAGGCCTCAAAGTCTTTCTTCAGGTCTACATGGATTCCGCGCCGCGCTGGGTGGGCGTGCGCTATCCGGATTCGCTGTTCGTATCCTCCAACGGCGCCGTGGTGATTCCGGAGGCTTCGCCCGGTTACTGCCTGGATCATCCCGGGGTCCGCCAGGCGGATCTGGCGTTCTACGCCGCGCTGGCGGCACACGTGCGCGGCAACGCCGCCTTCGCCGGCTGGGACCTGTGGAGCGAACCGCACGTCATCAACTGGGCCACGCCGAGCTACATTCCCAACCCCGAGTTCTGCTTCTGCAAAAACACCCTCGCCAAATTCCGCGCCTGGCTGCGCCAAAAATACGGCACCCTCGACAAGCTGAACACCGCCTGGTACCGCCAGTATGACGAGTGGAGCCAGGTCGAGCCGGGCCGCATGAGCACCATCCTCTCTTACACCGATTACATCGATTGGAAAACCTTCATCGCCGAAAGACTTGCGCGACCGCGCGCTCGCCGTGAAGGGCGCGGCGCCCGGCGCCCTCGTCACCAGCCATGCGGCGGGCGTGGGACTGTTCGCCTCGCCCAATCATTGGGAAGGCCAATCCGACGATTGGATTATGGCGCGCCAGGTGGATTACTACGGCACGTCGTTCTATCCCAAGCATTCCTCGTTTGTGGATCGCAACGTGCCGTGGCGCGGCGCGCTGCTCGATTTCGCCCGCAGCTTCGGCTATGCGAGCGGCCGCGACGGCTTCTACGTCGGCGAATTGCAGGCCGGGTTCGGCACCGTCGCCCTGAACGTCAGCCCCACCGTGACACCCGAGGATCTGCGCGTCTGGACGTGGAGCGCCCTGGCGCGCGGCGCCAAAGGCATCAATTACTACGCCTGGTATCCCATGAGTTCGGGGTACGAGAGCGGCGGCTTCGGCATGATTCAACTGGATGGCACGGTGACGGAGCGCGCCCGGGCGGCGGGCGCCATCGCCAAAGTGGTGGACCGCAACCAGGAGCTGTTCCTGCGCGCCCGCCCTCCGCGGGCCGAGGTGGC
>JBEKDV010000109.1:0-24760 GCA_050014175.1 Candidatus Solibacter sp.
CGTAGATTAAGTAACAGGTTCGGGGCGGAAACCCGCGCCCCGAACCCGTCCGGGGCCTGCCAAGATCTCCGGACAGTTTATTTTGCAAGTTCCTAGAAAGCGCCTGCCCCACCTTGCCTGCCTCACCATTTTTCATGTAAGTTCGCGGGCCGAAGGCCCATCCCAACAAGCCAGGAGGCCTGTACCACTACTTCAGATACTTCGCATACCAGGCCAGATAGCGCTCCATGCGATCTTTCTGGTAACTGGGGCGCGCGATCCCGTGGAACTGGCCGGGATAGACCACTAACTGCGTGGGGATGCCGAGACTGCGCAGCGCCTGGTACATCTGTTCGCCGCCCACCAGCGGGACGTTGAAATCCTTCTCGCCGCCCAAAAACAGCGTGGGCGTCTTGATCTGGTCGGCGTGCAGGAACGGATAGGAAATGCGAATCCACGGATCGAGCCCCACCTTCCACGGCGGTCCGATCTCTTCGTCGTACTGCATGATATACTGGTCGACGCCGTACAGCCCCAGCGGAAACGCCGTGCCCGCGCCGCTGGTGGCCGCCTTGAAGCGCCGATCCTTGGCGATCATGGCATCGGTCAGAATGCCGCCGTAACTCCATCCGCCGACACCCAACCGGTCGGGGTCGGCGAGGCCGATGGAGAGCACGTGATCCACCGCGGCCTCCAGATCGAGCACTTCCTTGTTGCCCCAATCGGCGGAAATGGCGGTCTGGTATTTCTCGCCCCGGCCCGAGCTGCCGCGATAGTTCACCGCCACCACCACATATCCGTTGGCGGCGAAAAGCTGGCGCTCGAAGTTGAAGGAATGCGCGTCCTGGCCGTTGGGCCCGCCATGAATGCGCAGCAGCGTGGGGTACTTCTTGCCGGCCACATAATCGGGCGGCTTGACAATCAGTCCGTGGACTTCGTTGCCGTCTTTCGCCTGGCAGTGGAACTCTTCCGTGGCGCCCAGATTGAATTCGGCCATGAGGGCGTCGTTGTGGTGCGTCAGGACGCGGAGTTCGTTGCTCTCCAGCGCGTTCACCTCGGCCGGCTTGGTGTCGTTGGCGGCCAGCACGGCAAGGCGTCCATCCTTGCCCTGGTCGATCGACGAGATCGCCACCGGTCCCTGGATCAGCCGCTGCACATCGCCGCCGATGGACAGAATCCGCGCCGGATATTCGCTCGCATCGTCCGCCACCAGAAACAGTATCGCGGCGCCATCGGGGGTGAAACGCGGCGCGGAAACTCCACGGTCGAGTTTATCGGCGAGAATTACGGGCTCGCCGCCGGACACGGCGACGACGGCCAGACGGTTCATGTTGTAAGCCCCGAGTTTGGCGCCGGAACTCTGCAAGTACGCGAGCTTCGTGCCATCGGGACTCCACTCGGGGCGCCCGCGCGAGGCGGAACCGTGGACACCGTCGTAGTGCGTGATCTCGCGCGGCGTGGCACCGGCGCGCGCTTCCATGACGAAGACGTTCGAGGTGTTGTAGCGCTCCGCGTCCTTGCCCGAGCGGCCCAGGAACGCGATCGATTTGCCATCGGGAGACCAGGAGGGCGATGCCGCTTCCAGCGCCGCATCGGTCAGCGCCTCGGCTTTCTTGCTCTCCACATCGAAGAGATAAAGCCTGGCTCCCGGCTGCGTCAGGTAGCCCTGTATGTCCTGTTTGAACTTGTAGCGGTCGATCACGATCGGCTTGGGCGCTTTGGCATTCGCGCCGGCAGCGCCCGCAGCGGGCCGCTCGTCATCGGCGGGATCGTTGGGATCGCGGTCCGCCATCACCAGCAGCAGCTTCTTGCCGTCCGGCGACCAATCGTAGGAGCTGAGCCGGCCCTTCACGTCGGTGAACTGCTGCGCCTCGCCGCCGTTGCGGTCGAGCAGCCACACCTGGTTGCCCTTGGCCTTTCCCGGACGGCTGGACAGGAACGCGAGCCAGCGCCCATCGGGACTCCAGCGCGGCGCGGTCTCACTCTCCGGGCTGGTGGTCATGCGCAGGTGCTCGGTGCCGTCCCAACTGGCGATCCAGACATCGGTGTCGCCCTTATCGGCGACGGTGTCGACGGTGTTGACCGTGTAGGCTACCCACTTTCCGTCGGGGGAGATTTGGGCATCGCGCACCTCGTGGAAGCGGTGCATATCGTCGATCTTCAGCGCGCGCCGGGCGGGCTGGGAAAAGAGGAGGGATGCCGGGAACAGCACCGCGGCGAAGCAGAACATCTTAGTGCGGGTCATGGGAACTCCGAGTGTAACAAGAAGTATTCAGCTCAATCGGCGGCAACCACGCCGCGGGGATTTCAACTCTTGGCAATCGCGCAATACTGCGCGTCCAGAATGCGTGCCAGGTCGTCCGGCGCCAGCACCATCTGGCAGCCGCGCACACCGGCGCTAACCGAAATGACGTCCCACAGGACAGCCGTCTCATCCAGATAGAACGGGTACGGTTTCCTGGCGCCGACAGGGGACACTCCGCCGCGAATGTAGCCCGTAAGACCGAGGACCTCCTTTACCGCGACGAGTTCCACCTTCTTGTTTCCACTGGCCGCCGCCAGCGCTTTCAGGTCGAGCTCCGTATTAGCCGGAATGCAAGCCATCAGCACGCCGGAACGATCGCCGCGCGCCACCAGGGTCTTAAACACCTGCTCGGGCGGCATGCCGATTTTTGCCGCCACGGCGGGTGCGCTCAAATCGTCCTCATCCACCGTGTATTCGCGCAATTGGTAGACAATGCCGGCGGCATCCAGCATGCGCGCGGCGTTGGTCTTGACGGACGATTCCTTTCTGGCCATCGGCTTTATTGTATGGCCCGGCGATCCGATGGCAAGGTGAGGAAAATGCGCCCGCAAGCGGGCGCGGCAGGCGGACCCAGAGGGTACCCCGCCTGCCCCACCATTGCAGGTAGACGACTTGCCGTGGTGGCGCAGGCGGGGTACCCTCTGGGTCCGCCTGCGTGTCGCGATTTTCTCTCGGCTTCTATGGCGTGCATCCCGATGGCGGGACGGCGCTGTGTGCCACCAGGTGGACCGAGGTAGCCTTGACCACGGCGGACACGATCTCGCCCTCGCGCAACGCCAGCTCGCCGGCCGATTGCGCCGTCACCAGAGCCACCAGCGGAAAACCGCAATCCAGATCCACGCGCGCCAGCGCGCCCTCCGCCATCACCGAGCGCACGCGTCCCGGCAGCCGGTTGCGCGCACTCGATACCTGATCCATCTGGCGCGCGATGGCGACGTCCTCGGCGCGGATGCAGGCGAAGACGGGCCCGGTCTCGCCGGAATCCACGCACTGAATGCGCGCTTCGCCCACCTGGCCGTTCACGCGTAAGACGAGCAGCCCGGATTCGCGGCCCGCGATCTCCGCGGCCAGCACGTTCTCCACGCCCACCGATTCGGCCACCTGAAGATCGGCCGGCCGGCGGAAGACCTCCTCTACGGGCCCGGTCTGCCGTATGCGGCCATCCACCATCACCGCCATCCAATCGCCCAGCGCCACGGCCTCCATGCGGTCGTGGGTTACCACGATGGCGGGAACGCCGCCAGCGAGCAGCATGCGGCGCAGCTCGTAGCGCATGCGGGAGCGCGTGGCGGCATCCAGCGCGGACAGCGGCTCGTCCAGCAACAACAGGGCCGGCGCGGCGCCTAGGGCGCGCGCCAGGGCAACGCGCTGCTGCTGCCCGCCGGAGATGGCGCGCGGCTTGCTGGCGGCAAGCTCGGCCAGTCCGAAGCGCGCCAGCAGCTCGCGGGCGGTCTCGCGGGGCGCGGCGTAGGCGACGTTCTCCGCCACGGTGAGATGCGGGAACAGCGCGTAGTCCTGAAACAGGAACCCGGCGCGCCGCTCCTGCGGCGGCAGATGAATGGCGCGCGCGGCGTCGAACCAGGCGTTCTCCCGGAAGGCGATGGATCCGGCATCGGGACGCTCCAAACCGGCGAGCATGCGCAGCAGCGTCGTCTTCCCCGCTCCCGACGGGCCGAAGAGCACCGTGACCGGCGCCCCTTCGAGCGGAATGATCAGGTCCGCCTCCACTTCGAACGCCTTCGACAGGCGCTTGCGGCACTGGCAAATCAGTTGATCGGCCATACCGTCCAGGCGCGCCGCTGGAGCGCGTAGGTGAGCGCCAGCACGGTGAAAGAAATGCACAGAAGGAAGAGCGACGTCTCCCACGCCGCACCGTAGTTCAGCGCCTCCACCTGATCGTAGATGGAAATCGAAACCGTCCGCGTGACGCCGGCGATGTTGCCGCCCACCATCAGCACCACGCCAAACTCGCCCAGCGTGTGGGCGAAGCTGAGGATGGCGCCGGTGGCGATGCCGCGCAACGAGAGCGGCACGATCACCCGCCGGAAGGTGGCGGCCCGTGACACGCCCAGGCACCAGGAGGCCTCCAGGAGTTTGCGGTCTACCGCGGCGAAAGCGGCGGCCACCGGCTGCACGGTGAACGGAAAGCTGTAGAGCACGCTGGCCACGAGAAGGCCCTGGAAGGAAAACGGCAGCATGCCGCCGGTGAGTTTGGCATAGAGCGCGCCCAGCGGGCTGCGCGGGCCTATGGCCAGCAGCACGTAGAAGCCGAGCACGGTCGGCGGCAGCACCAGCGGAAGCGCTACCAGCGCTTCCACCAGGAACTTCCAACGCCGCGGGGAAAACGCCAGCCAATAGGCGATGGGCAGACCGAGTGCCAACAGAATCGCCGTGGTCGAAGCCGCCAGCCGCGCGCTCAGCCAGATTGCCTGCCAGTCCATATCACTCTCCCGGCACGAAGAAACCGTATTGCCGCAGGATGCGCCGCCCACCGGCGGAAAGCAGGAAGGCGCGGAAATCGCGCGCCGCCCCGGAATCCTTCAGGATAATGCCGCCCTGCTCCATGCGCGGGTATGCCTCCGGCGGGATCTCCCAGTAGCGGCCGCGGGCGCGCACGGGAGGGGCCAGCGCCAGAGACATGGCGACGATGCCGGCGTCGGCCGCACCGCTTTCCACAAACTGCAGCGTCTGGGCGACATTCTCGCCCAGCACGAGTTTCGGCTGCACGCCCGCGTATAGCCCCAGGCTGCGCAATGCGGCCTGCGCGGCGCGGCCATAGGGCGCATGTTGCGGGTTGGCGATGGCCAGGTGCTTCAGCGAGGGGTCGCGCAGCGCCGCCGCCGGGTCGAGCGGCGAGCGGGCCGGCACCCACACCACCAAGCGACCCACCGCGTAGGTGAATACCGCATTCCCCGCCGCTACCGCTACGCCGGCCGACGCCAGCTTCCGCGGGTACTCCACGTCGGCCGAAAGGAACACGTCGAAGGGCGCGCCATTGGAAATCTGCGCCAAGAAGTTGCCGCTCGAACCGTAGGCGATCTCCAGTTCCACCGCCGGGCGGGCGGCGCGAAACTGGCGGGCGATTTCCGGCATGGCGAAGTTCAGGTCCGCGGCGGCCGCGACAGCGATTTTTTGCCGCCGCGGAGATGGCGCGCAAGCCGCACAGAAGAGCGCCAGCGCCAGCCCTATCGCAGTGGCATAAGGCTCCGCCTGGTGCCTCCGAGCGCAGCTCGGACGTTGTATAAACGACGATGTCACTCTTAAGAGACCATACCACGCTTCCGCCCGCTGCCAGCCGTTGTGTCGAGCCCATGTCGCCCCCCGCGGCGGCGCGTGCTAAGATGGAACTTCCATTACATCCTGAGGTTTTCGTGTCCAGAATTACGCGCAAGGAATTAAAAACCGACAAGTTCGCCCTGGAAGTCGAACATGGCATCTCGTTCTTCGAGCATCACAAGGATGAGGCTGTCAAATACGGCGCCATTGCCATCGGCGTGGCCGTGCTGATCGTCGGCTACACCATCTACCAGCGGTCGCAGCACGGCACCCGGCAGCAGTTGCTGACCGGTGCCATCCGGGTCCAGGAAGCGCCGGTCGGCCAGTCCGGCAACGGCGGCCTGGCGTTCCCCACGCAGGAAGCCAAGGACCAGGAATCGGTGCGCGTCTTTACCGATATCGAAGCCCGGTACTCGGGCAGCGCGGAGGGTCTGATCGCGCAGTATTACTTGGGTTCGATCAAGGCCGACCAGGGGAAACTGGCCGAAGCCGAGAAGCTGTTTCAGGAAGTGGCGCAGAAAGGCGATGAAAAATATGCGTCGCTCTCCAAGCTTTCCCTGGCGCAAATCTATTTTGCCGACGGCCGCGCCGACCAAGGCGAAAAAGTGATGCGCGACCTGATCGCCAAACCGACGATCTTCGTCTCCACCGACCAGGCCACCATCTCGCTGGCGCGCTTCCTGGCTGTCCGGAAGCCGGCCGAGGCGCGCAAATTGCTGGATCCGCTGCGCATCCGGCAAGGCACCGTGGGACAGGTGGCGCTCTCGCTGCTGGCCGAAATGCCGGCGCAATAGCCGCCGCTTTTTCATGCTAGCGCGGCTGCGATTTCCGGTGGCACGAAGCCGGGGGCGGCGATACCCCGAACCCCAGCACCCCTACCGTAACGCTTTCCAGCGCGACCGCGACCGCGTGATCCATTCGCGCGCGTTCCGCCGTCTGGAGGCCAAGACCCAGGTCTTCACTCCCGGCCTCAGCGACCATTTCCGCAACCGCCTCACCCACAGCATCGAGGTCGCGCAGATCGCCCGCACCCTGGCCAACGTGCTCGAACTGGACGAGGATCTCACCGAAGCCCTGGCGCTGGCCCACGATATCGGCCACCCCCCGTTCGCGCACGCCGGAGAAGAGGCGCTGAACGGCGAAATGGCGCGCTTCGGCGAGTGCTTCGACCACAATCTGCACGCCCTCCGGATCGTCGAAGCCTTCGAGCAGCGCTACGCCCGCTTCCCTGGCTTGAACCTGAGCTTCGAAGTCCGCGAAGGGATCGTCAAACACTCCCACGATTTCCGCGCCGGCGAGAACGCCCTGTTGGATGCCTACCTGCCCGGGGTGCGCCCGCCGCTGGAAGCCCAACTGATCGACCCGGCCGACGAGGTGGCGTACAATACGGCCGACCTCGACGACGCCTGGTCCGCCGGCCTGATCGCCGCCCCGGACGTGGCCGAAGCCGTGCCCCAGTACCGGGAAATCCACGAAGCGGTGGAAACTCAGTTCCCTGGCGCCAGCGAGCGCGAGCGCTTCCACGAAGCCCTGCGCCAGTTGATCGACCTGTTGGTTTCCGGCCTGATCGCAGGCACCGTGAATGCGGCCGAAGCCAGCGGCGCCGCCGGTTTCGAGGACGTGCGCGCCCACCCGGAGCGGCTGGCCCGATTCACCCCCGACGCCGGCGAAACCAGCCGCGCCCTCAAGCGCTTCCTGTACACCCGGGTTTACGCCTCCGACGCTTTGGGCAGCGACCGCCGGCTTTCCATGGCGCGCATCGCCGAACTGTTCCGTTTCTTTCTGGCCAGCCCCGAGCGCCTGCCCCAGCCTTATGCCCAGCAGGCGCTTGACGCTCCGCCGCACCGCGTGGTTTGCGATTACATCGCCGGCATGACCGACGCGTTCTTCCATCGCACCTATGAACTGATGCTGTGTCCCGCGGCTAATCGTCCGCTTTCGTGAAGTTGGTCAGCTCCGCCTCCCGTACCCCGTAGAATTTCATGATCTGCCGGCAGATTTCGCGCCCCAGCCGATCGGGCGGCTCGTCGCGGTCGTGCTCGACTTCGACTTTGAAGAAAAGGTTGGTCCGGATCATCCTCCTTCTATACTAAGGAAATGGAGTGCTCCATTTGTCTCTCTCGCCGTCCGCGCCGTTTTTGTCCCGGTGTGCGCGGGGAGATTTGCTCCCCGTGTTGCGGCGAAGAGCGCGAGGTGACGGTGGCCTGCCCGCTGGATTGCGAATTTCTGCGCGAGGGGCGCAGGCACGAAAAAGCGCGGGCGCGCAACTCCGCCGAATTTCCCAACCGCGATATCCAGGTCTCCGAGCAACTGCTGTTTGCCAACGAGCATCTGCTCAAATTTCTCTCCCTGACCATCTTCCACTTCGCCACATATGTGCCGGGTGTGGTCGATAGCGACGTCCTGGAGGCGCTGGACGGTCTCATCCGCACCTACCGTACGCTGCAAAGCGGCGTCTATTACGAAAGCCGGCCTACCAACCCCCTGGCCGACTCGATCTACCGGACGGTCCAGGATGCGCTCGCCGAATATCGCGGCGGAGAGCAGCAGGAATTCGGCATGACGAAGACGCGCGATGCCGACGTGCTGGGCCTGCTGGTCTTCCTGCAGCACTTTGGCCTGCAGACCGACAACGGGCGGCGCCGCGGCCGCGCCTTTCTGAGCGCGCTGCGCGAGAACTATCCGCCCGCGCCGGAACCATCCGGATCTTCGCCGTCCTCCGTGATCCTGCGCTGACTCAGGGCCGGCCGCACCAGTTCCACCAGACAGGCGCGCTTCTTGCCGGTGCTCACCACCCCCCCGGTGAACTTGTGGGCGCCGTTGACGGTCAGCTCGATAGGCCTTTCCACGGGATAATCGAAGGTTAACAGGTTGCCTTCGCGCAATTCCAGCAGATCGCGCACGGCCAGCGTCGGCCCCTCCATGCGCGCCTCCAGCCGCAACTTGGCCTGCCGCAGCACGCGCAGCACGCGGCGCTGTTCGGCCTCGCTGGCGTGCGTCTTGCGCACCGACCACTGCTGGTCGAACTTCTGGCGCATCATCTTGATGACGATCGAGGGCATGGCGATGTTCATCATCCCCACCGCCTCCCCGATGCGCACCTCGATGCCAATCGATACCACGGCTTCGTTGGGCGCCAGCAGATGCAGCAACTGCGGCTCGGTCTCCATGCTTTCGATGGTGAAATCCACGTTGGTGACCGCTTTCCAGGCCTCCCTGAGATCCTGGAGGATAATGCGGAACAATCCGTCCAGCAGACGCTGCTCGATTTCCGTGATGTCGCGCTGGATGGTCGTCGAGCTCTTCCCGGTGCCGCCCAGCAACATCTCCAGGATGGGAAACACCAGGCTGGGGTTCAGTTCCAGCACGCCATTGCCATCGTACGGGCTCAGTCCGAGAGAAACGATACAGGTGGGCGAGGGCAAGCCGTCCAGGAACTCCGCGTACGACAACTGCTCCACGCTCACCAGATTCACCGTCAGATAGGAACGCAGATAGGCGGAGAGGCTCGAAACCAGATTGCGCACGAAGGTGTCGTGCAACAGGTGGATGGCGCGCACCTGGGATTTCGGGATGCGGTCCGGGCGGCGGAAATCGAATTTCACCGCCGGCGCTTCGCGCTTGCGGCCCTGCAGGTTCTGAAACGCCGCGTCGATTTCCTGCTGCGATAGCTGTCGGCTCACACTCCAGGCTCCTGGAATACTAATCGGCCGCACCCGGAAAAATCTTTAGCCCCGCCCCGCCGCCGCCCTTCCGGCCGTATTTCTCCAGGCATCTACGTTTTTTCGGCTCGCCGTTCTAATGAAAAACCGGTTCCCATCCGATGAATAGCTATGTAAGGAGGCACATGGATTCCGACGTTTTGGTTGTAGACGATTCCGCTGCGATCCGCAAAATTCTGACGCGGGTGCTCCGCCAGACCGGCATGGCCATTCAGACCATCCATGAGGCGGGCGACGGCCAGGAGGCGCTGGCGCTGATGGCGCAGCATCGCATCGACCTGGTCCTCAGCGACATCAACATGCCCAAGATGGACGGTCTGCAGTTGTTGGCCTCGCTCAAAACATCCGCTCAGTGGCAACGCATACCGGTCGTGATGATCACTACCGAGGGCGGCGAAACCAAGGTCGCCGAAGCGGTCAGGCTGGGAGCCGCCGGATACGTCCGCAAGCCGTTCACGGCCGATCAAATCAAGGAGAAGCTGGTGGGAATTCTGGAGCCGGCGCTAACGTTATGAACGTCCACAGCACGATTGTCGAATCCCTCATCCGGTCGGCTGGCGAGGTCTTCTCGACCATGCTCGCCAGCGAGTTGTCCGGCGGTGAAGTGAGCATCGTAGGCACCCCCGATGGGACCGATCCCGATCTCAACGACGGCGTAGTTTCGTTCATTGGCATCGCTGGAAGCTGGGCCGGCACCGGAAGCCTGACCTGCTCGGCCGCGGTCGCCTGCCGCGTCTGCGCGGCCATGCTCATGACCGAGGCCACGGCCGTCAATGAGGATGTGCTCGATGCCGTCGCCGAACTCACCAACATGATCGTCGGCAGCGTCAAAACCGATCTCGAAGCCGAACTGGGCCCGCTCGGACTGAGCATTCCCACGGTGGTGTTCGGGCGCAATTTCAAGACCCGGAGCGCCGGCACCGCCGAGTGGATTCACGTCCGTTTCCTTTGGGACGGAGATCCGCTGCTCATCAAGATGTGCCTGGCGCCCAACGAAAAAACCCACGCTGTCCATCACGGGGGAAATCCCGCCTGCGCGCTGGAGATTTGAAAACGCGCTGCCCCGGGAGCAAGTGCGTGCGTTCCAGCCCATGCCCCACCCTGGCGGTAAACCAAAGTTGACGTTGCCGTGCCCCGGACGCTACAGTAGAAGAGTCTGCCTGCATCCAGCCAGTATGTCCCCATCGTCTAGCCTGGCCTAGGACACCGCCCTTTCACGGCGATAACAGGGGTTCGAATCCCCTTGGGGACGCCATCTCCGGCCTCGATCGTGCCATCGAGGCGCAACCCTATCCCGCTCCGCATTTCCCCCGCCTCGGCGTAAAATAAGGAATGCCCGATAGCTCAGACGAGTTTTACCGCATACAGAAGCTCCCCCCCTACGTCTTCGCCGTGATCAATGAGATGCGCGCCAAGGCGCGCGCCGCGCAGATCGATGTCATCGATCTCGGCATGGGGAACCCCGACGGCGCCACCCCGCGCCCCATCGTCAACAAGCTGATCGAAGCCGCGCGCAATGCGCGCAATCATCGCTACTCGCAGTCTCGCGGCATCCCCAGACTGCGCGAAGAGATCACTCACCGCTACCAGGCCAATTACGGCGTGACGCTCGACTCCGACAAGGAAGCCATCGTCACCATCGGCGCCAAGGATGCCCTCGCGCACCTCCTCTTCGCCACGGTCGGCCCCGGCGACCTCGTGGTTTCACCCAACCCCGCCTATCCCATTCATCAATACGGCGTGCTCATGGCCGAAGGCCAGGCGTGCATGCTCCCCATGCCCGATGCCGCCACCTTTCTCAATGGGCTGGAAGACGTCTATCGCCGGTTCACGGCGAAACCGAAGATGCTCCTCATCTCCTTCCCGCACAACCCCACCACCACTTGCGTCGATCTCGATTACCTCCGCGAGATCGTCCGCCTGGCGCGCCACCACGGCACCCTCATCGTGCACGATTTCGCTTACGCCGACCTCGGCTTCGACGGCTACAAGCCGCCCAGCATTCTCCAGGTGGAGGGCGCCAAGGATGTAGCCGTGGAAATCTTCTCGCTGTCGAAGAGCTACAACATGGCCGGCTGGCGGGTGGGTTTCTGCCTGGGCAATCCCAAGATGATTGCCGCCTTGGCGCGCATCAAAAGCTATCTGGATTACGGCGTTTTCCAGCCCGTGCAGATCGCCAGCATCATCGCCCTACGCGAATGCGAAGAGGACACCAAAAAGATCTGCGCCGTCTACCAGAAGCGCCGCGACGTCCTGGTGAGCGGCCTGGAACGCGCCGGCTGGCCGGTGGAAAGTCCGCGCGGCACCATGTTCCTGTGGGCGCCGATCCCCGAAAAATACCGGGCCATCGGCTCGCTAGAGTTCTCGAAGCTCGTCCTGGAGAAAGCGGCGGTCGCCGTTTCCCCGGGGATTGGTTTCGGCCCCCTCGGCGAAGGCCACGTGCGCTTCGCCCTGGTGGAAAACGAACACCGCATCCGCCAGGCCACCCGCGCCATCGGCCAGTTCCTCAAGACCTGACGCCGTCCCGGCGGGTGGCATCGAACCTGAGACAGAGCGAGCGGCGGGCCGGTGCGCCGCCGCTCCCATGGCACTAGCCTGCATTTCTCACACCCGGAGCGTGGGCTCGGTTGAACCGCGAATCGCGAGCAGTTTTTGACCCGCTTTAGTTTGGTATACGTACACCACAGAGAGGTGTATAGGGAGCCGGAGGCCGACAGTGACTGCGGCGACGCGCGGAGAGGCGTTTTGGGCCAAATCTCATGCCGCCCAAGGCGCGGCTCCGCAGGGCCTTTCCTTGAGAAAAACATTTCAACCTCTACTTGAGATCGGCGCGGCTTCGGGCCGCTTCCTCAGGCCGGCGCGGCGGCCCGCAGATTCGCGTGAACCTGCGCGAACAAACTCGCCCACGGGTAACTTGCTGCCATCGCCAGGTAGACGCGCCGCACACTCACCCGCACCTGGGCGCCGATCTTCAGCAACCGCGTGCGAATGGTGGCTGCTTGCGCCTTTTCCAACTCCGTGCCCTTTAACCCCAGCCGACGTAAGCCGCACACCAGCACGTAGGCCATGGACGAAAGGTACAGTCGCAGTTGATTGGCCCGCATCGTCTCGCTGCTGACGCGGTCGGCGAACAGGCTGAACTGCTCCTTGATCCGGTTCTCCATCTCCCCGCGCGCGCAGTAGAGTTCTTCGTACAGCGCTTGCGCCGCCCATTCCTCCGCCTTCAGTGAGGTCACCACAAAGCGCGGATTCTCTTTGCCGTCGATGTGTTCGGCCTTCGCCACTACGCGCCGCTCCCGGTCCCAGCCGCTTTTCTTCCGCTTCTTGGTCTTGTAGGAGAACTCGCTAAACACTCGCGCCGGTTTGCCTGTCTTACCCCACTGCTCGGTCGCCTCCCACATCTGCGGTCCGATGATCCGCCGCAGTCGCTGGTTGCGCGCCAACCCGAACACGTAATCGACTCGGTTGGCTTCACACCAACTCATCAACTCATTCCGGCAGAAGCCGGAGTCTCCCCGCAAAATGATCTTCACCTGCGGCCAGGCCGCGCGGATCTGCGCCACGATGGGTTGGACCTCCGCCAGACTGCCGGCCGCGGCGTCGCTGTTGGATTGTCGCAAGCGCGCACACAGAATCTGATCTCCACAGAAGATGTACAGCGGCAGGTAGCAGTAGCTGTCATAGTAGCCGTGGAAGAAGCGCCCTTCCTGCTCTCCGTGCAGGGGAAAGTCGGTGGCGTCCACATCCAAGATAATCTCCTCCGGGGCGGAGGCGTACGATTCCACGAAAACCTTGACCAGCAACTCATCGATGCCGGCTTTCCAGAACGTGATCTTTTTGTACCGGCTCGGTGTGCCGTCGCTGAGTTCCAGCCGGTTCAGTGTGCTCTTGCCCGCCAGCGGACTGTCCTCCACATCCGATTTGCCCGCCAGCACTCGCAACAGAGGGTCTTGCCGCAGTTGCTCGTGATCGTTCAAATCCTCGTAGCCCAATGCCAAGCCGTAGACCCGCTGCGACACCAACTCCTGCACGGAATGCTCCACAAACAGCGGACTACGCGCGTCCAGGAAACACTCGGCCAAGCGGGGCAGCAGATTCAAGCGCTGGTCGACTTCCCGCAGCAGCAAACCACCACCATCGGTGGTAATGGTTCCCCCATCAAATCGGGCCACCACCTGGCGCGAAAAATGGGATGCAAACTCGAACGTAGATTGGATACACTCTGTCATAGCAAAGGCCGCTTTCTTCTTGGCTGGAACATGTTCTCGCAGATATGTTTATGCCAGAAAAAGCGGCTCTTTGCTACCCCCTGCATGAGAAATGCGGGCTAGCGTCCTACCCGCGGCCGGCTACCGCGCCGACGACCGGAGGTCTGCGGCCAGCAGTTGCTCTACTTTCGCCACAAATTCCTCCTTTTCTTTCTTGTATAATTCGCCGCTGCCCGGGCTCGGGAACCCGGCGTGCACGCTCTTCACCAGCCCGTCGCGGCCTACGAAGAACGTCGTGGGCCAGGAGTCCCAGTCGCGGGCTTGCGCCAGTTTCTCTTTGACGGAACCCGTCTCTCCGCCCAGCAGAACGTCGTACTTGATCCCGTACTCCCGGATCAGCGACTTCAGCCGCGTCGGGTCGGCCAGTTGCTCCGCCTCTTCGAAATTCAGCGCCACGATCTCCAGCCCCTGGGCGTGATACTTGTTGTAGAGCGCGGGCAGAAACTCGTCTTCGTCATGGCAGTTCGGGCACCAACTGCCCGTGATATTGATCAACAGGACCTTGCCGCGGAAGCGCTCGTCCGTATTGGAAACAATCCTGCCGTTCAAATCCGGAAAACTGAAGGTGAATGGCTTCGTGGAGTCCGTGACCCCCGTGTGCAGGTTGGCGTCCACCGGCTCGGCGAGGCCTTTGGAGCGCGCCTGCTCCGGCCGCACGGCGGTGATCACACCCTCGTGGTGCTGGCCCTTCAGATCGACGGTCAATGTCCCGTCGGCTTGCGGAGTGATCTCCACCAGCGCCGGCCGCGCGCCGGAGAAGTGGCTGAGCACGAATTTGCCGTCCTGATAGCGGCCCGTGAGGGTTCCGGTATCGCCGTCCACGCGCAGAATCGCGCCGGAAACCTCCGCGCCTTTCTGCCGGATGGTCAATTGCCACGCCTTTTCGTCGTGTTTCCGGCTGGTCACGCCCTCCAGATACCAAAGACCGGAGATCTGGGGAGCTTTCACCTTGGATGGCGGTTCAGCCACGGCGCGCACCGCGTGGATGGGCAGCGGACTGCCTCGCCGCGAGGTATACTCGCCGTCGAGGACGCCGTTCTTCGCGGTCGCCTTGAGCACCGAAACGTAAGTCTCGAAGTTGAGCACCAGGGAGCCGTTTTCGAAGGTGCCGCCGGTTGAGTTTTCATGGCTCTCCCCATTGAAGAACCAGCCTTTGATGTTGGCCCCGTCGCCGGCGAATTCGATTTTAAAGGGGATTTGGGTTCCATTCAGGTTGACAGTTGCGTTCCACAGTCCCGCCAGGGACTCCGCCCTAAGCGCGGGCGCGAACGCGATCACGGTAGCAAGTAACAACGTCTTTTTCATGTATTTACTCCTCAATTACTTCCCGCGGGTGCCGTGTGCGGGTCCACCTCGGTAATCGGCAGGTCCCAGTGCCGCGACGTGAGTCGCCAGCGCTCCTGCTCCTCCTTGCGGAACGTCGCCTGGTCGGGGAACAACTTAGGCCCGATACCGCGCCCCGCGGCCTGCGCCTCCCGGCTCTTGTAATAGATCAGAACGCGCAGGTCCCAGCGGCTCTCCTCGCCGAGCGAGTGCGAGCCGCCCCGCTGCACGATATACTTAGTGACAAGCCCCTGTTCTTTCTCTTTGTCCAGAATCGCGATCTGGTACTTCTTGAAAATCGCGTACCACTCGTCGAAGTAGCCCCACTTCGTTGCGTAGACCCATTCCACGATATAGGGCGCGTCCGCCCGGGTGGCGTTCGCCTGCGTTTGCGGGGCGGATTGCGGATAAGCCTGCCGGCTGCCCGCGGTAAGTGCCAGGAGGCCGGCTGCCAGCAGCCAGTGCCTCCGGCGATTCAGGATCGTCGATAACATCGTAATTTCTCCTTTGTAAGTGGGTAGTTAATTTCAGAAAGTAACTCGCGCCCCTAGCTGGACCAGCCGGGGATTGTTGATCTGGCTGCCGATCACGCCAAACTGATTATTCGTCAGCGTCGTGTTCGGGTTGCCGAAATACACCGTGTTGGTGGCATTGAGCGCCTCGGCCCGGAACTGCGCCTTGATCCGCTCCTTGAACGCGAACGCCCTGAACACCGATACGTCCCAGTTGAACAAGGCCGGACCGCGCGCATTGAGGAAGCGCGTGATATTGCCGAACGTGAACTGGGGAGCCTGAGAGAACGCCGCGGGGTTGAGCCATTCGTTGATGCGGCTGTCCGGCGATCCCGAGGTCACGGGAGATACTCCCGTGGCGTTCGGCAGTTGGTAGCTGGCGCCGATCACGCTGTTGTTATTCGGCTGCGTCACCGAGAGCGGGAATCCGGTTTGCAAAATGCCCACCGCGTTGGCGCTCCATCCGCCCGCAATCAGGTCCAGGATGCGGCCGCTGTTCAGCAACGGCTTCCCCTTGCCGAACGGCAAATCGTAAGTCACCGCCGTCGTGAACCGGTTCGGCACGTCCTGCGTCGCCAGGCTCCACTCGGCGTGTTTGTTGTACGCATTCTGGGCGCCGGTTATGGAAGAGATCTGGGAGGCGCCGGCGGTGCTCACACCCAGGACGTCGGTCGCGCCGCGCGACCACGTGTACGACGCCAGCACGGTCAACCCGTTGCCCAGGCGGCGCTCCGCCCGCAGGTACCAGGAATAGTAATAGGCGGATCCCGTATCGGAATTGGCCAGGGTCACCGACGTGTACTGCGGGAAGGGCAGCAGTAACTGCGCGCGGCTTACGTTCGCCGTGCCCAAGGTTCCCGTGCCGCCATTGTTATACAGCGGATTCGCCACGCTCTGCGTCAGCGCCGAACCCAGCCCCAGATACGACGGATTGAGCTGATCGATATTCAGCCCGCTTTCGTTCAGATGCAGCGAATGGGAGCCCAGGCCGCCTAGCGTGAACACCAAACCCGCCGGCGCCTGCCTCTGCACTTCGAACGAGTACTCCTGAACATATCCCGCGGATTGCGAGGTGGGGGAAAACACCGTGATCGCCTGGCCGATCCCCGAGAGCCCTCCCAGCGTATTCCCGGTGGGTTGCAGCAGGCCGTTCGGATAGGGGTTGGAGAGCGAGGCGGCCGGGTGAAAGTTTCCATCGGTGGAAGTGATGATGGACGTGGTCTGCGAGTATCCGATGGCGTTCTGGAAACTGAAGAAGCTCGGCGCCCAGTAGATTCCGTATCCTCCGCGCACCACCGTCTTGCCGTCGGCCGCGTAGGCGAAACCCACGCGCGGCGCGGGCTTCACGGCCAGAGCGTTACCCGTTTCCACCGGGTTGCCGTTCACTCCGGCATATTGCACCTCGCCCGGAATCTGTAAACCCGGAACATTCTGTTGCAGCGGGCTGGGCGCCGTGGAGTTGAACCCGACAATCAGCTTGTTGTTCGTCTCGCGTATACCCGACTCGTGCTCGAACCGGAGACCGAAGTTCAGCGTCAGTTTGCGTGTCACGCGGAAATCGTCCTGCACGAACCCGCCGTAGTACCGCACGAAGTCGTTGAAGTTCGTCACCACGTTCATGCTTCCGCTGGTGGGGTAGCCCAGCAGCAGCGTGGCCAGGCTTGACCCGGTTCCGGCGGTGGATGTCTGCGGTGTGGCACGCGTGAAAACGTCGCTGAAACCCAGACTGGTGGGGCCTGCCGCGGGCGTGCCGGCATCGTGCAGCGTGCGGAAATCGAAGCCGGCTTTCACGCTGTGGCGGCCCAGGAACTTGGAAAGCGTTGCGTTGAAAGAGCGCGAGTAATAGACATCGCGGGTGGTTGTGCCGCCTCCGAAGCTCGCCACGTCGCCCATCGTCACCGCGGGAAACGCCGTGTCGGGCGTGGCGGCCGCCAGAGATTGCGGCAGTCCCAGCGTTGCCAGATTGAATCCCGCGCTGGACGTGGGAAAGCTGGTCGTGAAGAAACGGTTGAATCCCCACCGCACCGAAAGCACCGTCGTGGGATTGAGCGTCGCCGTGGCATTGGCTTGCGTGGCATCGATCCTGCGGAAGAGCAGGGTTTGGCCGGGCGATGCCAGGTTGCCGAATGTCGACGGGGCGTCGGTCTCTCCGGTCTTTTGATGAATATAGGATGCCGAAGCGCGCAGCCAGTTGCTGAACTCCTGGTCGCCTTTGAACGTATATTGGTCGCCGCGGTTCGGATACCCGCCCGTGAAGTTGAAGTTGTTGGCGCCGTAATAGGTCGTCGGCGCGTTGGGGAGCGGGTAGTAACTTGCCAGCTTCAAGCCCACCGGATTCAACTGGTCTGACGGGATGATGTTTCCCGCAAACGGGGTTCGGGTTCCGGCGGAGGTGGTGCTGAGCGGGTCGTAGATCACCTGCCGCGTTCCGCTCTTAGTGACGCTTTGGGAGAAGTCTCCCAGGCGCTCTGCCGCCGTCGGTACGGCGAGCGCGGTGTTGGAGCCATCCTGCTGGCGGTACGCTTCGGTGGCTACAAAGAAAAAGCTCCGGTTGTGCCCGTCGTAGACCTTCGGGACGACTAGCGGGCCGCCCAGCGAACCGCCCCAATCCCGAAACGGCTGGTCCGCAATTGGCAAACCGGCGCGATTCGAAAAGAAGTTGTTGGCCAGCCAGCCGGTCTGCCGAATGTGACCCACGGCGCTGCCATGCAATTCGTTCGTGCCCGAACGCAGCAGCGAGTTGAACGTGCCGCCGCCGGTGCGCGATACTTCGGCGTCGTACGTGCTCGCCTGCAGCTTCACCTCCTGGACCGATTCGGGCGAGGGCACAAACACTGCGCGATTGTTCGAATCCGTGATCGAGATGCCGTCCACCAGAACGTTGTTGGTGCGCACCGGACCGCCGGCAATGGAAACCTGCGAATTCGCGTTCTGGTCCTGCATGCGGCCCATTTTCGGATTGGCGACGAACACTACCGCTTGCGCCAGCTTGGCCATGAAGAATGGGTTCCGCCCCAGGATCGGCAGGTCCGTGATCTTCTGGCTCTCGATCAGTTGTCCCGTGGATGCATCGGACGTTTGCAAGACCGGCGCCTCGGCGGTAACGTCGATCTTTTCGGTGACTTCGCCCAATTCCAGTGCCAGGTCCACCGTGATGGCGGCCTGCGTCGAAATCAGCACGCCCTTGCGCTCCAGGCGCTTGAACCCGGGGGCCTCGGCGCTCACCGTGTAGGTGGCAGGCGTCACCGCCGGGAACACGTACTCGCCTTGATCGTTCGTCAGAGTGGTGCGCGTCACCGACGTGGCTTCGTCGGCAATGGTGATTTTGGCCCTGCTGGCGGCAGCCCCGTCCGGGTCTTTGACGCGGCCCCGCAACGAGCCCTGGAAAGACTGGCCAGATGCCAAACCCGAAATCAGCAGTGCGTATACGAACAGTTTCGTCATGGTTTCCTCTCAATGCCGCAAATTCGTGACAACAGAGACACCCCGGCCTGGGTGACCGTTTTGGTGGCATTCAGGCGTGGAAAGCCAGGACCTTGTGTGGGATTTGTGCCGTACCTTCGGCGGCTGGTGGAAGTCGGATCAGGCCGCGCGGACGGCTATCGACAACAGCAATGGATGGGCAGACGGAACGAGGGTGTCGAGCGCGGCAGCCTGGGACGCGGAGCAGGTGGCAAGTGTGTCGCGATCATCATGAATCCTGAGAATACGCCAAGCGAGTCAGCCTGTCAAGCAAAATCTACATAAAGTCGATGGAGATTGGGGCCATCCGGTGATACCGTCACTGATTCGTGCGCCCCGGCGCCGCGGCGTTGCTCAGATCGCCTTCGGCACTCCAGTACAGCGCGTTGAACAGCAGCGGGAAAGTCGCGTGCGTCTGCGCCCGATGCTGCGGGCGGATGCCGAACAGCACTACCTTGCCCGGATTCATCTCGATGGCCACCACGGCGGCGCGCCCGTACATCAGGTCTTCGCCGCGGATCCAACCGCTGGCGTTCACCTTGGTATTGGGATAGCGCGCCACCACGCTCACCTTCTGCGAAGAGAAGCCTTCCATCAACTGGAAGAACGGCGAGTTGATGTAGTAGCCCATCGTCTCCGGCGCCACGCCGCGGCCGATGGGGTGCGCCGTATCCACCTGGAGGTTGACGATGGCGCCGGGAGCGAAGTGCACCTCGCGCGTGGTCGAGCGCTTGAGATCCTTCACCCCCAGCGGGAGCTTGTCCACCAGCAGGTTGGAGGCTTCGCCCAGCGAGATCAGCGTGCCGCCATCGGCCACAAACTGGCGCAGCGCGTCCCATCCGGCATCCCCCAGCCCGCCGCGATACGCTTCCACAATGGTCTTGTAGTCGAGACCGTCGAGCATGGCGGCAGAGCGCTGGTCGGGCAGGATGATGGCGTCGAAACGCAGCCGCAGTTTGCCCGGCTTGATGTCCTCGTTGTGCAGCCTGGTGTATTCGAACTGGTAGCGATCCAGCACCCAGCGCGTCCATCCCTCGTCCATCGAAGGGTCGTAGGATTGGTAAATGCCGACGCGCGGCGGGTTGAGCGTGGTGGCCAGCAGCATCCTGGCGGGAGGCTTGGCGTCGGGCCGCACCTCGATGCCTTCCACCGCCTTGTTCCACACGTCTGTCTTCGCGGTGGCGATGACGTAGGGCACGCCGCCGGCCTCGGGCTTGCTCAGGCTCACCTTGGCGCCGCCTTTCAGCAGACGGTTGACCACCATGGCGGAGATCGCGCCGTTGTAAGGGAATCGCCAGGCGCCGCCGCCGTTGCCGGCGGAGAGAACAAACTTGGGCGTGGCGGCCACCTTTTCCATCGGGAAGGTGACCAGCGCCGTTTTGGCGAACTCCGTCTTCACGCCGAATTGCATGCCGAGCGACCACGCCGACACATCGTAGGGAGCTTCGGCGGGCGCCCCCGGAGAGCGCCGGACCTCCGGATAGGTCTGCTTTTCCAGGAGGTCCTTGGCGTAGCGCGCGAACACCTGGTTGAACGGGATGACGAACGTCCCCGCCGCATACGTCTTATCGTCCTGCTTGAAGCCCTGCTGGGCGCGGAAGACATCGACGCCGGCGATCAGCAGCTTGTCCACCAGTTCGATGGCCTCGTTGGCATCGTGCTGGTCGTCGGCCGGGATGAGGATGGCGAAGGTCTTGTCTTTATCCTGTCCGATTTCGCCCTTCTTGCCGGCCTCGATGGTGTTGCGGTTGATGCTGTAAATCTGGTGGAGCAGGGTCTCGCGGCTGTCGGCCGCGGCTTCCAGCAGCGCGTTGGTGGCGATGAATTCGTAGTCGACGATGTCGCGCAGCGTCCACCGCCCGCCCAGCCAGGGGCGGGGATATTCGGTGCGCGGCGTGATATCGCGCGGCGCCGGGAGCGGATCGTCGGGGTGCTCCAAGGAGCGGCGGCGTTCGGATTCGAAATCGTTGGGCGCACCGGCGGCAGGCCCGCTGGCGGCGCCGCGTCCGCCAGTGGCCGGCGCGGAAGCCGACCCGCCGCGTCCGGCGTCGGCCTTCAGTTGCACCACGGGGGTGGCGATACGGGCGCTGGCCACCTCGGTGAGCAGACCCACCTGGTTGTGCCACCATCCGGCCCACGCCATGGCGCCCTGCCAGAAGTTGGTGTAAGTAGAGTTGAAAATGATCCCGGTCTTGCCTTCGGCTTCCAGCGCGGCGGCCTGCGACTGCCCGAAGACGCCGTTCAGACGATAGATCAGCGGGTCCACGTTGGGGTTGATGGGGTCGGTGGCCGGCATGGTGAAGATGCGCGGACCGCTGGCGCCCTGCTGGTGCTCGTCCAGCCAGATGGAGGGGAACCACTCGTGCCACAGAACCTGGGCCGCCATCTGGCTTTCCTTTTGGCTGAAGAGGAACATGTCGCGGTTGTTATCGTGGCCGGCGTAGTTGTGATAGAGGTACGGCAACGGGCTGGCTTCGCTGGGCGTGCCGAGGGTTTTGTTGTACCAATCGGTGACCATAATCTGGCCATCGGGGTTGAGCGAGGGGACCAGCAGGAGGATGACGTTGTCGAGCACCTTTTTGATGGCGGGGGAATCGCCGGTGGCCAGGTCGTGCACCAGTTCCAGCACCATCTGCGATGCGCCGATTTCGGTGGAGTGGATGTTGTTGGTGATGAAGACGACGGCCTTGCCGGAGCGGAAGATTTCGTCGCGCTCGGCGTCGGTGGGGGCGCCGCCCTGGAAGTAGAGCTTGCGTTCCAGGCTTTTCAGCTTGTCCAGATTGCGCAGGTTTTCGGCGGAGCTGATTTCCAGCAGGATGAAGGGATTGCCGTTGGTGGTGGGGCCGAGGTTGCGGAACTTGACCCGGTCCGTGCCATTGGCGACAGCCTGCAGGTACTCGACGATCTTGTCCCAGCGAACCAGTTTCTTATCGCTGCCGATGCGGAAGCCGAAATACTGTTCCGGAGTCTGCACGGCGGCGGCCGCGGTGAATGCAATGAAGAAGAGAGTGGCGATGAGGCGTCGGATTCTCATGGGACGGATTTCCTGGCGTTGAGTTTTCGCAACAGAGATGAACAATTGTCGGGAAGATGGTGTCCGGATGTCAACTGGGCGGTAGTCACTGGCTAAGATAGAGAGGAATGCGGTACGCCCTGATCCTCGCTCTCGCCGCTTGTACGGAGACGCGGGCGCAGAGCATCGTCAATCCCAACCGGCTGCGCTCCGTAATCGCGCAACTGGAGGGCGCGCAGGCGGGCGAGCAGGCGCTGCGCTGCGAGGTATCGCCGATCAAGCCCTTGCTCAATTTCAGTTTCCGCTATCAGGCGGGGTACGTGGTCGCGGTGCCCATGAATCAGTATTTCGGCAGCGGGCACCAGTGGCGCATGCTGACGCGCATCACGCCCGAGGGCGGCGACCGCAAGCCAGTGTACCTGGGCGCGCGCATCCCGCTCCCGCCGGTGCCCAAAACCAACGCCGAATCGAGTGTGGGCGGCGGCTACCTGCTCGGCGTAGGCGTCTACAACGTGCGCTGGATGATGCTCGACGATTCCGGCCGCGTGTGCCGCAAGAGTTGGCGCGTGGACGTCCATCCGAGCCGCGCGGACCGCCAGGTAAAGGTCGCGATGCCGCCCGATACTGTGTGGGAAATCGGGCTGCGCGGGTCGCGCACCCTCCCGCGGGAAACCGACGACGCGGCGGCGCTGCGCCTGACGATTTTCCTGCATGCCGCCCCGTTGTCCCCCCGGCGCACGCACCTCCGCCCCAACGATATGGTGACCCTGATGAGCACGGTATCGTCCCTGTTGGAGCGGGTGCCGGCGCGCTCGGTGCGCCTGGTGCTGTTTAACCTCGATCAGCAGAAGGAACTGTATCGCAAGGAAGATTTCCTGCTTCGGGACATGGCCCAGGTCTCACAGGCGATGACCAGTATCGAACTGGGGCTGGTGGATTATCAGGTGCTGCAAAACAAGCGCGGGCATGTGGACCTGCTGACCGATCTGCTGAACCGCGAAATCTCGGCGCAGCCGCCCAGCGATGTGGTGCTGTTCCTGGGACCGGAAGCGCGCTATTTCGACCGCGTGCCGCCGGAGAGCCTGGAGAAGCCCGCGGGCCGCGCGCCACAGTTCTACTACTTTCAGATCGTCCCCTTCCTCCGCCAGACGGCAACCCCGGCGGACACCATCAAGAGCGCCATGTCGCGGCTGGGTGGAAAGACGATGCAGATCCACACCCCTGGCGAGGTCGCCAAGGCAATCGATCGCCTGGAAAAAGGTGGCCGCGGCGCGCCTTGAGTGGGACAGGCCTCCTGGCCTTCGGCCCGCGAAACATCATGAAAAATGGTGGACCAGGCAAGGTGGGGCAGGCGGGGCACCCTCTGGGTCCGCCTGCCAACTCTTGATCGAGCCCCCGGGTTGGCAGGCGGACCCAGAGGGTGCCCCGCCTGCCCCACGCTTACTGCTTCGTCTGGCCCCTGGGGCGAGGCATGCCGGCCGCCGCTTCGCCGATCTTATAATCGGGGGGCGATTCGAACAGCGCGTGCGCCGGTTCGCTGCGGCTGACGTTCGTCAATCGGGTCACGGTCTCCCCGTTGCGCGGATCCGAGTGCTTGGAGAGCACCGTAGTCTGCAAGTCGCTCGCGAACCAGCTTTCGGTAACGATGTGGATGGGAAGTTCGTTGCCCACCTGTCCGGCGGGAATCGTCAAGGTGGTGCGCCGGCCTTCCGCCTGCACCCCTTCGATGGTCTGCCGGCCCAGCGATTCGGTTTTCGCCGCCACGCCGCCCATCCGCGCCTGCCGCCCGTCCGGGCCGCCGGCGCGCGGACCGGGACTGCGGCCGCTGGCGTCCGGCGACAGGCGCTGAGACGCGCGTGCCTCGCCGTTGCGCACACTCTTCGTGCCGGTGTGCTCCTTGGCGTTCAGGGAATAGCCGACGCCGGCAACGGGGTCGTTGATGAAGACCATCTGCTGCATGTTGGAGTCGGGCGCCAGTCCGTTCAGGTTGACCGCTTGCTCGCGCCGCGTGCGGCCTTCGCTATCCCGGTAGATCTTGGAGTTGACGGTCTGCCGGATGTGATTGCCATCGGCCAGGGTGTGCGAGCTTTCGGTGATTACATCCGCCGAAAACGGTGCGTTTTTCACTCCGGCCCGCAGGATCCCGGCGCCGGATTCCGCCCCCGGCCCGCCAGGGCCGGAAGCTCCGTCGAAGCCCATGCGCCCTCGCCCGCCGCGTCCCGGCGGCGGGCCCTGCGCCAAAGCGGCGGCGGCGGCCAGCGCGATCAGGGCAACAATTTTCATTCGCATCGGATTTCCTCTTTTTCCTGCCAACCTGCTAATCCAAGAAGCGCACGGCGCGCGCCATGCCGTTGGAGCCGAGCATGACATCGGCCTCCACCAGTTCCTCCGCGCGGTCGGCGCTGACATCGAGGCCGAGCGCGATCATGGCGCTGCGCGGCAATTCCACCCGCACCAGGTTCACATCGTCTTCATCGGCGGCCACCGCGACCGCATTGGGCAGCGGAATAAAACCGTCGGAATCGGCTTGCGGTTGCAGTATGGCCAGCTCGATCGTGCGTTGCACCGCCGGACGCGCCACCTCGGGCTGCCGCTCGCGCACCAGCAGTGCGGCCAGGGCGAACATGGCGGCGAACGCCGTGGCCCAGGTGATCGCCGGTATCCAGCGGCGCAACGGCGCGCGGTGCTTGCTGCCCGTCTGGCGGCGGAAGGCGGAGAGCAATCGGGCCTCCACGCGGGGCGGCGCTTCCACCCGCCGGAAACCGGCGGCCACCGCGCGGAAACCCGCTTCCAACTGCCGATGGCGGCTCATCCGGGCGGCGCAATTCGGGCACTCCGCCAAATGGCGGCTCCCTGCCACATCGCCCAGCTCCGGAATCGTATTCCAAAATTCCTGACAA
>JBEKDV010000110.1:0-19528 GCA_050014175.1 Candidatus Solibacter sp.
TGAGGCTTGTAAAGGCCTACAGGAAGTCAGTACCACCGCACATGCAACGTATCCTGGCCAGGATAGAAACTTGTTGCGGCCGCGCGGCCCAGGGGGCACCCCGGTGCGCGCGGCCTCTCTACGATTCGAACTTATCATGCGAGGGCAAGGGAAATTGGGGAAGAATTTTGTAAGTGGTTGAGGGGAAGGAGAATAAAGATTATTTGTTGGTGAACAAGCACGAAATCGTACAGGCACCGGGCTACGCCGGCAATATGTTTGTCACCAATCCGGCATAAGACTCGTATAATGCCGTCGGAGGGAACTACGCATGGCATATTTCGCAGCAGGCGGCGGGGTCGCCGCGTCACAGCAATTTGGTCTCACTCAGACCGATGTCTTCTCGGTCAATGAGAACGGACAACTCACCGTCAACTGGGTCGGCGGCGCCGGTGAATGGCAGGGACCGCTCGAGATCGGTCCCACCGGCTACGCCCCGGCGGGCTGTCTTGTGGCCGCATGCCAGCAATTCGGGCTGACGCAGACGGACGTATTCCTGGTCAACAACAGCGGTCAGTTAGCGGTCTACTGGGTCGACGGCGGCGGCGGATGGAACGGACCCGGCGGCATTGGTCCTGTGGGCAATGCCCCCGCGGGAGCCTGCGTCGCCGCATCCCAGCAATTCGTCCTCAATCAAACCGATGTCTTCCTAGTCGATAAGAACGGGCAGTTGAATGTCTTCTGGGTGGACAACGCCGGCGCGTGGAACGGACCCGGGAAAATCGGTCCGGCCAACATCGCCAACCCCGGCGGCTTCCTGGCCGCATCGCGCCAGTTCGGCCTCAATCAGACGGACGTTTTCCTGGTTGACAAGAACGGCCAGTTGAATGTCTACTGGGTGGACAACGCGGGCGCATGGCAGGGTCCCGGCAAGATCGGACCAGCCAATCTGGCGCCTGCCGGATGCTTTGTCGCCGCATCCCAGCAAATCGGCCTCAATCAGACCGACGTTTTCCTGATCGATAACAACGGCCAGTTGAACGTCTTCTGGGTCGACAACGCCGGGGCGTGGCAGGGGCCGGAAAAGATCGGTCCGGCCGGCATGGCCAACCCCGGCAGCCATCTCGCCGCCTCGCGGCAATTCGGTCTGAGCCAGACCGATGTCTTCGTGGCCGATAAGAACGGGCAATTGAATGTCTTCTGGGTCGACAATGCCGGCGCATGGGAGGGACCGGGAAAGATCGGCCCGGCCAGCATCGCCAACTCGGGATGCAATCTCGCCGCCTCGCAGCAGTTCGGCCTCAATCAGACCGACGTGTTTTTCATGGACAGGAACGGCCAACTGAATATCTTCTGGGTGGATAACGCGGGCGCGTGGCAGGGGCCGCTGGTGCGCGGCAATCCGGTGGCCGCGCCGTCCGCCGGACTGGGCAGCAATTCCAATTACTTCTTCGACAGCAACTGCCAGCACCTCACCGGCCTTTCCGTCACCATCAATGTCACCGAGGACATCACCGGTAGTGACGGCTTCGGCTTCCAAATCAACGCCTACTCCGCCAGCGCCGACTACGATGGCGCCCAGCAATACCTCATCTACCTCAGCCCCAGCGGCAGCCCGCAGCTCACCGCCATGGTCGATAACTGGCACACCACCAGCAGTCAGCTCATCAACCAACAGCCCAAGCTGGCCAGCCTCGCAAGCCATACGCTCCCCGCCGGCTACAAGCTCAAAATCAGCCTGACCAACGATGCGAGCGGCAACATCACCGGCGCCGTCTACCAGGCCTGGGACAACAAAGGCAACTCGATCGGCTCCACGACCATCACCCTGCTCTCCATCAGCGGTGTAACCCAGGCCGACCTCGCCCCCATCGTGGCCTTCCAGCTCGACTTCGTCGACTACCTCAACGGAGGCATCACCAAGCTTTCCTCGGGCGCCGGCACCATTTACTACTCGGCATCGAACCTGATGACGGTGCTGAGCACCGAGCCCTCATGCGTGGACTGGGACTACGGCACGGTGGAACGCGCCAACAGTGTCTACGGCCCGCTGTCGTCGAGTGCAAGCCACAGCTTCACCCAGTCATTCAACTGGAGCCCGGCGGCCGCAATAGAGAAAAAGGCGAAGTTCATGCACAAGACAGCGGGCATCTGACGACAAAGGTGCGCAGGTTGGTGTGGGACGGCCGGCGCTCGATTTGGGGGCGTGTGGTTGGTAAGGGGCCGCGGCCGCCGGAAGGCGAGAAGAAATCGCCGTCGACCGGAGTTGGCAGGCGAAAGCGCCTGCCCCACCTTTGCAGGCAAACGGCTTGCCGCTGGTCTTCTCAGACCCAGCTCAGGCTCAAGGAGCGAGCCTATTTCTTCTTTCTCAGGTATATCGTGCCGTTGTAGGTTTTGAAGGTGGCTTCGGTGCCGCCGCCGTTGATGGTGCCGGTGATGGTGCGGTCCATCTTCACCTTGAATTTGCCGTCGACCGTATCGTTCTTCTCGGTGATGACACCGGGGCCCAGTTTGAAATCGAAGTCGCTGTAGATATCTCCGTGATCGGTGCGCAGTTTCACGTTGGCCTTGAAATCCGCCGGCAGGGTGACGTCGATGGTGCCGTTCATGCTGCTGAAGGAGAGCGGCTTGTTGGCGTCCACGGAGTCCATGGTCACCTTGATCGTGCCGTTCATGCTGTTGGCCAGCACCGAGCCGGATACATTGTTCAAGGCGATCTTGCCGTTGTTGCTGTTGACGTCCAATTCGCCCTTGACGGCTTCCACGGCGATCTCGCCGTTCATGGTGCGCAGCTTGAGCGAGGTGTCGCCCGGCACCGAGATCACCAGCTCGCCGTGCTGGGCGTGCTGCATGCGCACGGTCACCACGTTGTTTTCTTCTTCCACCGAAAGGCCGCGCGCCGGAAAATCGAGCCGGTGCATGCCTTCGGCCGCCTTGTCGGGGACCGCTTTGCCGGGCTTCTCTTTGCCGGGCTTCTCTTTGGAGCCAACGCCGGCGCGCGTCTCCACGATGACTTCCTTGCCGGCGTAGCTCTTCACGGTGATCGATCCGCCCATCAGGCTCACGTCCACCTTGCGAGGGTGCGTGCTATCGCGCGCGGGTACCACGACCCGTTCGCTGTTGGTATCCTGGGCCAGGCCGGGTGAGCAGACCAGCAGAGTAAGCCCGAAGAGGGCGGTATTTCGTTGCATCGTATTGTCCTTTTTCAGATAGTCCTGGAGTGCAGGCGGATGTTGCCGTTCAGCGTGTCGAACGTCAGCTCCGGTCCGCCCTTGCCCGCGCGCCCGGCCATGGTGCGGTCCGAGCGGTACACAAACTTTCCGCTACTGCCATTCCCGGCGACCGTCCGCGGCAGGGCGGCCACTTCGAAATCCGAATAAATCCCGCCATTGAGTTTCTTGAATTTCAGGTCGGCGTTCAGCCCGTTCTGAAAGTAAACGTCCACCGAACCGTTGAGCGTCTTGAACTGCGTGTCCTTGGACGGATTCTTGCTGAATGTGACTTTCACCTTGCCGTTGAGCGTGCTGACCAGCCCCGAGCCCGCCACGTCCTCCATCTCGATGGCGCCATTCAGCCCGTGGATGTCGTAGTCGCCGGTGGTCTTCTTCACCTGAATGCCGTTATTGAGGGCTTTCAGCACGAGTTCGGTGTCATACGGCACCTGCACTTCGCAATCGAACACTACGCGATACCCGTAATAGTTTTCGCCGCGATAATGCGTGCCGCCGGCGGTCCGGAACGGGCCGTCTGCGTAGAGCCGCACGAAGTTGCCCTGCTGCGACATGTCCATCTTGACGTCGCGTTTGGCCTCTGCCATGGCTTCATTCGAAGCCGCGTAAATGTGCTTTTCCACGGTCACCTGCACCTCGGAGCCGCCAGTCCCGGTGACGTGAATGAAGCCGTTGACGTTGTCCACCAGCAGCTTTCTTCCGCCGGATCCACCGGCGGTGTCGAAGTTGCGCCGGATCGTCTCCTTCTCGTCGAGCTTCCAGCGATGGTCGTCCTGCCAGCCGGCCGCCGCCAGCGGCAGCGCCGCGATTGTCAAAATCAGCGCGCCTTTCATCGTTCCGCCTCCATCTTGTGCAGCGCCCAGGCCGCGCGCTGCCGCACCATTTCATCCATTTGCACGTTCTTGGACATCCGCGCCAGGTCGGGAACCACGCCGCGGGCGTTCCATTGCACCAGCATGTCGATGAGCGCGATCTGCACCAGCGGCGATTCCTGCCCCGGGATGGAATCCACCATGGCGCGCGCCACTTCCGGGTCGGCGGCGAACTTCTCCAGCGCGTCCACCGCGGAGAGCCGCACGTTGATGTTGCTGTCGCGATTCACCGCCAGCAGCAGGGCGTCGAGCACCTGCGGGTCCGCTTGCGCGAACTTCTCGCTATAGGCGACCCCGCGCAGGCGCGCGCTGGGCGATTGCTGCTGCAACATGGAGAGCGCCACCATCTGGTGCAGGTTCTCCACCTGGGCGCGCAGTTGTGCCATCTCGGGATTGCCGCCGCCCGCCCGCGGCAGGTAGCGTCCGAACAGGATGCCGCCCAGCAGCAGGCCGGCCGCGGCCGCTAACCGCCACACCGGTTGCGCCGGGAACCAGGCCACGCGCTTGTCGGTCGCGGCCGGCTGCACCGAAGCCATTCCCGCCTGGTATGCCGCCAGCATTTCCTGGAATCTCACCTTCGCCCGGGAATCCGGCGCCGTGTCCATTCCTGCCTTCACGGTTTCCAACCCTCTCCACACTGCGTTCAGTTCGGCCACCTCGGTGCGGCATCCGGCGCAGCTTTCCAGGTGCTCCACCAGCGCCTCGCGGGCGGCCTTATCCAGCCGTCCGGCCAGCGCCTCCGGAATCTGCTCTCGCATTCGTTCGCAGTTCATGATGCTCGTTCTCCACTCAGCGCGAAGAACCGGTCGCTCAAATCGCGCATCGCCCGGTATACCCGCACCTTCACCGTCCCCACCTCGCACTTCAGCACCTTGGCGATCTCCTCGTGCTTCAGATCGAGGAAGCGGCTCAGGATGAGCACTTCGCGTTTCTCGCCCGGCATGGCGGCCAGCGCGCGGCGCAGGATCGTCGCCTCCTGCTTCTTCTGAAACTCGCGATCGGGCGGCATTGCCGTGCCGCGCATCTCCCTGGCCTCTTCCGGCATCGCCACCTCGGGTTTCTGCCGGCCCAACTGGCTGGCGTACACATGGCGCGCGATCTGGTAGAGCCAGGCGCGGAAATTGCCATCCGGCTGGTAGGTGTGACGGTACTTCAAAATCCGGAAGAACACCTCCTGGGCCAGATCTTCGCTCAGCGTGCGGTTCGCGGTCAGATACTGGAAGTAACGCAGGATGGCCACGTGGTGGCGGTCGAAAAGCACTTCCAGCCGTCCCACGTCGCCTTCCTGAACTTCCCGCATGACCAATTCGTCTTGCACCTGGCTCCTTGATGACGCGCGCGGTTTCGTTATGCAATACCTTCGAAATCGAAAAAGGTTACGCGAATTCTACACCTGTGCCGTTTCGGCCACAACCGGCGCGCCTCGGATTTCCTGCGGCATGCCATTGGTTTGAGGCAAAATAGAAGAGCAGCCAACAGTTGAACGGTTTGGACCCAGCGGTGCAACCGTGGCCTTGCGCCGGATTGTGGCGGCTAATCTCAATGGTTGAGGCGTACGTGAAGATTTCTCGAACTGGCTTACTTTGTCTAGCTTTACTGTGGACGCCGGCACTCGTCCGCGCGCAGGCGGCGCAGGATGCCGCCCCCGCGGCATTGGCGCAGGACGCCGCCCCGGCGCCCGCGGACCAGCAACCTGCCCCGCAGGCCCCTGCCCAACAGCAGCCGGCGCCTCCCCAGCAGCCCCAGCAGCCGCCCGCCGAGACTCCCCCTCAGACCGAGCCCCAGCCGCAGCGCTTGAAGCTGCCGCCGCCGCCGCCGAAAGTGGTGGACGTGCGCATGCCGGGCGAGGCGGGCTACTACGTCGGCATCACCGGTTGGCTGCCCATCGGCCAAATCGTGAGCGACAAGGGCCACGCCGCCAGCTTCACCGACCCTTCCAAGCTGCAGCTCGCCGGCAACCCGACGGCCTCGCCCGCGTTGGAAATCGGCATCGCGGCCGGCCTGCACAGCAGTATCCACCTCTCCTACTTTTCGACCAAGCGGAGCGGCTCCACCTCCACGCCCACCGAAATCGTGGTCTTCAGCCAGGTCTACGAGCCGGGCAATGAAATTACCACCAACGGCAAGCTGACCGACTACAAGCTGTCGTACGAATTCCTGACCTGGCCCTACCCGGTGGAAGCCCGCCATTTCCGCCTGAAGACGCTGTACCAGGTGCAGTACATCCAAGTGAAAACCACTTTCGATGAGCCGGTGCTCTCGGCCACGCCGGACAGCGCCGGGAATTTTACCTCGTACGCCACGGTAGGCTCGAAAGGCTACTTCAGTCCGGCCCTCGGACTGGGGGTCCACGAGTACGCTACCCGCAATTTCCACCTGGAGGCCAACGTTTCCGGGTTCATGCTGCCCCATCGCTTTCAACTGCTCGATAGCGATGCCACCATCGCGTATCGCGCCGGGAAAATCGAACTGCGCTTAGGCGCCAAGGGATTCATCTTCCGCACCTCGCCCAAGAGCGACTATTTCTATCGCGGGACGGTGGGCGGCGTGATGTTGGGCGTGCGCTGGTACTCGGATTAGGGGCCACTCCCTAACCCGGCGAAGCCGGAAGAATGCCGCCACGAATGGCGTCATGGCAGCCTGAAAGGCTACTCTACAGCGGTCGGGCGCGGCGGCGGAGCGCGTGCACCTCTTCCGGCGTGAGATTGCGCCACTTGCCGATCGGCAGCTCGCCGATCCGGATCGGCCCGATGGCCACCCGCACCAGCTTCAAGACCTTGCTTTCCACCGCCTCCAGCATGCGCCGCACCTGACGGTTGCGCCCCTCGGTGATGGTCATCTCCAGAACGCTGTATTTCTCGCTGTCGCGCAGCCGCGTGACCACCGCCGGGCGCGTCATTCCGTCGGCCAGTTCCACCCCCTGCCGCAAGCGCTCGATCTGCGCGTCGCTCACCAGCGTCGACGCCTTGATCTGATAGGTCTTCGGCACTTTGTGGTCGGGATTGGTCAGGCGCTCCGTGAAATCGGTGTCGTTGGTCATGATCAACAGACCGCTGGTGTCCAGGTCCAGCCGTCCCACCGGTGAAATCCACGCGCCTACCTCCGGCACCAGGTCGTAAACCGTGGGACGGCCCTCGGGATCGCGGTAGGTGGTCAGGTAGCCCTTGGGCTTGTAAAGCAGCACGTATGTCTTGCTGGCTGCGCGCAAAGGCTTGCCGTCCAGGGTGACGCGATCGTTCTCCAGGTCAACCCAGTGGTCGGGATTCTGCACCACTTTTCCGTTCACGCGAACACGCCCCGCGCCAATCCAGCTCCGCGCGTCCGTTCGAGAGCCGGCGCCGGCCTTGGAAAACACTCGTTCCAAGGTCTTTATCTGTTTGTTGCCGGGAGGAGGTGTTTGTTTGGCCATGGTAAGGGTAAGTCGAACAGTCCCAGTACTGATGTTACAGTAAGGGGGGGTATAAACTGGAGTCGATTCTGATCCGTGGTGCACGCCACCTGCTCACCGTGCGCGGCGCCAAGGGTCCTCGCAGCGGGCCTTCTCTTAACGAACTGAATGTGATTCAGGACGGCGCCATACTCATTCGGGATGGCATCCTGGTGGAAGTCGGACCCAGCCGCCGGGTGGAGAATCTGGCCGAGGCGCGCAGCGCTATCGAGATCAACGCCGCCGGACGGGTGGTGATGCCCGGCTTCGTGGACGCCCACACGCACCTGGCATTCCCGCCGGCCGGCATCGACGCCCCGGATATGGCCGCGGCCGCGCGCGCGCTGCACACCGTCACCGGTCAACGCCTGGAAGTTCGGGCGCGCGCTTTGCTCGAAGCCATGGCGCGCCACGGCACCACCACCGTGGAAGTGAAGACCGGATGCGGGCTCGACGAGGGCGCCGAATGCAAGCTGTTGCGGGTCCTTTGCGCGCTACGCCGCGAGCCGATCGACCTGATCCCCAGCTTTCTTTTCCGCCTGCCCGGCGGTCTCAACGGAGGATCGTGGCACGCTACCGAATGGGTGGTGAGCGAGCTGCTCCCCAAGATCCGCCGCCGCGGCGTGGCCCGCTTCGCCGATATCGCGTGGGATAGCGACTCCGCCCTGCTGCCCTGTTTCGATCACTATCTGGCGGCGGCGCGGCAACTGGGGTTCGGCCGCAAGATCCATGCCGACGGCGCCAGCCCGGCCGCCGCCATTGCGCTCGCCGCGCTGCACCGCGTGGCCAGTATCGATCATTTGGAGCATGCTACGGCAGGCGAGGCCCGGCAGATTGCCGAAGCCGGTATCATGGCCACGCTACTGCCCAGCGCTTCCTTCAGCGGCGATGCCAGGGAAGCGCCGGCCCGCGCCCTGATCGACGCCGGCGTGGCGGTCGCGCTGGGCAGTAACTTCAATCCGCACCATACTCCCGCCCTCAATATGCAAGCGGTGGTGGCGCTGGCCTGCGGGCGCCTGGGAATGTCCATCGAGGAGGCCATTTCCGCGGCTACCATCAACGGCGCTCACGCCCTGGGCTGCGCCGAAAAGGTGGGATCCCTGGAGCCCGGCAAGGCCGCCGACCTGGTGATTCTGAACGCCGGCCACTATCGGGATCTGGAACACAGCCTCGGGACCAACCTCGTGCACTTCACCATGAAACGCGGCAAGTTCATCTACAAAGAGGGGGACGTTGCCCCTCTTCCCGCCGATGATTTGCTGTAGGTGGGGGGACGCTCCGCTCCATGGGACTGACGATGGAAGAATGCCCGCTGGAAAGCGGGCATGGCAGGCGAAAGCGCCTGCCCCACCTTGGCAGGCTGACAAAAAAAGCCGGACGGCTGATGGCCGTCCGGCTCCTTCTGCTTTACTGGGTCAGGTTACCTTACGAACACCGAGATGGTGCTGCTTACGGTCTGGCCTCCAGGTCCGTAGGCGGTCAAGGTGTACGTCGAGTTGGTGATTGGCGCGATCGTCAGGCTGCCGTTGACGGGCAGGGTCTGCGCCCCAATCTCGCTGCCGATGAGAACCACCGAGCTGGCGTTCTGCGTCGTCCAGGAGAGGACCACGGGGTTACCCGCCGCCGTCGAGGTCACCGGGACGGCGGTGAACGACGTGATCCTCACCGCGCCTACGTTGAGCGTCGCGTTGGCCTGGATCTGGCCGGTCGCGTTGGTCGCCGTGAGGGTATAGGTGGTCGTAGCGCTCGGGCTGACGGTGGCGCAATCGTTGGCGTTCAGATTGCTGCCGATGCCCGGCTGAATGGCAATGCTGGTGGCGCCCGTCACCTGCCAGCACAGCTTGGCAGAGCTGCCCGGATCGATGGTGGATGGGGTTACCACGAACACTACGATTTGCGGAATGCTGCCGGTGGACACCGTAACGGTGACCGGGGCGGTTACCGTCTTGCCGTCGCTGGAGGTAGCGGATAGCGTATAGGTGGTGGTCTGCGCCGGCGACACCGTGGTGCTGCCGTTCAGAGTTACCGCGCCTACGCCGCTGATGGCTGCCGTCGCCGCGCCGGAAGTGGTCCAACTGAGCGTCGATTGCTGGCCGGGCGCAATGGTCAGCGGGCTGGCTTCGAAGCGGATGATCTGCGGAGTGCCCGGGACAACCACAACCGGACCAACCGAGACCGTCGCCGTGGCCGTCACATTGCCGTTAGGCCCGACTGCCGTCAAGGTGTAAGTCGTGGTGGTTGCCGGGGTCACGGTGGTGGAACCAGTGGCCGCGACGCTACCCACGCCGTTGTTGATGGAAACGCTGCTCGCGCCCTGCACCACCCAGGTCAACTGCGAACTCTGGCCCGCGGTGATGCTGCTCGGGGTGGCGTCGAAGCGAACGATCAGCGCCGAAGCCGCCGAATTGCTCGTCACCCGCGTGGTCGCCGAAGCGGACAAGCCGCCGCTATCGGTTACCGTCAACTTGAAGACGTACGACTGGGCGCTCACGGCGGTAAACGTCGTCTTGGCCGCCGTCGGGGTGGCCAGCACAACCGTCGGGCCGCTCATCTGCGACCATTGGTAGGTGATCGGGTCGCCGTCAGGATCGTACGAAGCCGAGCCGTCCAGCGTCACGGTTCCGGAGCCGACAGTCTGGTCCGGTCCGGCGTTCGCCACCGGGGGCGAGTTGCCGACGCGCCGCGTCAGCACTTCATAACGTATCCGCGGAATGTCCATCGGGACCGGGCTCTTGATCGTGCCGTAATCCTTGGGGTGGATATAGTTGCCCACCTGGAAACCGAAGAGCACGCGTCCGCTGTTCTTCGCGGCGATCATGCTCTCGTTCAAACCCGCTTCGGCCGTGAACGCCACGTGCTCGTTCAAGGGCTGAACCAGTTTGAAACTCCCACCGGGAACGTCCCTGAGGCCGTCGGCATGGCGCCGCAGGTATCCAACGTTGCCTTCCAGATAGGCGTTGCCCCAAACGCCGATCATGCCGTTGATACCGACCTGATCGACGATGCGCGCGTAAGTCTGGGTGAACGATTCCGGCCCCAGTTGCACCTGATTGAGGACCGCGTAGTTCTTGAAGCCCTTGGTGACAAACAGGCCGATGCGCCCGCGGCCGAAAATGTAATCCATCAGGAACGCCGCCTGGCCCAATCCGCCGGCGGATTGAAGGTCCTTCAGGTTGATGTACTTGAAACTCCCGAAGGCGCCCGCCTGCAGGTTGCCCCAGCGGTTAATCAGACCGATATCGAACTGGCCTTCCTGGCGGCCCGAGTAGTAACTGTACTCGCCCTGCGCCTGCACGGCGCGCGTGCCGTCGCCGCCGAACGGCGAGAAGTACTGGGCGCGTCCGTTGAAATTGAAGCTGCCGGTGCGTCCGGGGCCGTAGGTGGGTCCGATGTTCGCGCCTAAGATGGCGAACTTCTTGTTGCGTTTCTGGCTTTCGTCCACCGCGCCGAGGGCTTCGGTGTGCGCGATATCCTGCGTCTGCGATGCGCTCAGCGGCTTGGGCAGGCCGTTCACCTGATCCTTCAGCGCATTCTGCTGGTTGCGCAGATCGCCGAGCTCGCCGCGCAGTTTGTCGTTCTCGCCCTGCAGGTTCTTCAACTGGGCCAGAATCTCGTCCAGCTTGTCGAGCCGCTTGAGAATCTGGTCGCAGCAGTCCTGCTGCTTCTTGGCCATGGCGTCGAGCTTGTCGCTAATGGCCTTGATAATATCGGCGATGCCGCCTTCCTTGATCAGGCGCCCCGTGCCGTCGGTGACCGCCAGCATGACGCGGCGGTTCATGAACCGCCCTTCCTTGGTCTTGTTGTCCACTTCCGGGTCGCGTTTGCCGTCACCCGCGGTGGTGATCTGGTTATCCGCCACGCCGTACTTCACCAGGAATGCTTTCACGGCATCGGCCCGCTTCAGCGCCAGCTTATCGTTATAGGCGCCCGAACCCACGTAATCCGTGTTGCCGGTAACTTTCACGCGATAATCGCGATGCTGGCCCAACAGATCGGCCAACCGCAGAAGGCTCGGGTACCCGTCCGAAAGGATGGAGGAATTAAACTCGAAATTGATCTCTTCCCAATCCTCTTTGGTTTGACCGCCCGTGTTCATTCCTTGGGCGAACAGACTAGATGCCAATAAGCCGATCGCGCCTACCGCTGCTAGTTTTCTCATTGTCTTGTAGCTCTCCTCAGCGTTATCCAAATGTGCGAGAATACCTTGACTGCTATGCCTCCGGCTGGTGCGACACGCCTGTATCGCCCTGGACCGGAGACTCGTGCCTGAATCTCCACTAAAAACAGAATACACGGAATTCTCTCCATCTACCACGAATCTAGGGTTTTATGGCTTGGTACTGGGTGTTCGTCCGTACATGGAGCCGGCAAGAATGCGACAATAATCGAGTGAGGCTGCCGGACGGGCAGTCGCTTCCGCGGTACCCTTGGGGTCCGCCCTCCGGCCGCGGAAGAGGAAAGTCCGGTCTCCACAGGGCAGCGTGCCGGCTAACGGCCGGGCGGGTTCGCAAGGGCTCGACGGAAAGTGCCACAGAAAATATACCGCCTCGCCGCAGGGTGGGGTAAGGGTGAAATGGTGCGGTAAGAGCGCACCGCGGCAGGAGTAATTCTGCCGGCAGGGAAAACCCCACGCGGAGCAAGACCAAATAGGGGAGGAGGGACGGCCCGTCCCGTTAGACTTCCGGGTAGGTCGCTAGAGCCGGCCAGTAATGGCCGGTCGAGATGAATGACTGCCGCCCGCAAAGGGTACAGGAACCGGCTTACAGTCCGGCAGCTAAACGTTGGCGATCGTTCGGGGATATGCCGGAGTGCTTGCGGATGTCCTCCCGCCGTCCTAGCTTCCGCACGTAACGTGCAAAATATTCAGTAACATCCCCGCCATATTGAAAGTTGTACATGATGTCGTCGAAGTTCGCCGTGTGCCCCAAACCCAAGGCGTGCCCCGTCTCGTGCAGGCAGGTCAGGTACACCGTCGCCTCCCGCAACAGCCCATCGCCGGGTTCGGCATGGACGAAGACGTCCCCGCCGCGCGTTTCCCCATACAGCCCGGCGCGGCTCGACACCCAGTAGATCTTGACGATCGCCCGATCCTTCTCCGCGGTCCGCTCCACCCGGAGTTTGCCATCCGATGCCGCCTGCCACGCCTCCATCGCCCACTGTGCCAGGTCGGGATCCCCGCTCTTGCACCCCACCTGCGCCGGCTTCGCGCACGGCTCCACCCAATACTTCAACCCCGCCGCCTGCGCCGTGCAGACTCCCGCCAGCAAAACCAGGGGACAGACGGAACGTTTCCCTGTTTTCATCGCGCTGCTACCAGATCCCCACCACTTTCCACCACACCGGCCCGATCCCCAGCCAGATCGCCAGATTGACCAGCGAAATCAGGAACCCGAGCCGCCACCACTCCCCCTGCCGCACGTAGCCCGCCCCAAAGAACACCGGCGCCGACCCCGTACCGTAATGGGTCATGGCCGCATTTAAGTTGGAAAAATACGCCAGCGCCAGCGCCGCCAGCATCGGCGGCACCCCCACGGCCAAAGTAGCGGCCAGAAACGCCGGATACAGCGCCGTAACCTGGCCCGTCATGCTGGCGAACCCGTAATGCACGTAGCAGTACGCCGTCACCAGCGCCAGCATCCCGAGCGGCCACGCCCAGCCGTGGACCGCCGCAAACAGTCCGCCGCTCAACACCTTGATGCTGCCGTTCTCGTTCATGGCGTCCGACATCATCACCAGCGGCGCGAACCAGATGAGCGCGTCCCATGCCCGGTGCTCCGCCAGCAGGTCGTCCCAGTCGATCACCCGCACGAGGAGCAGCGCGCACAGCCCGGAGAGCGCCACAAACGTATTCGGCACGCCATGCAACGGCGAGGTCACCCACCCCGCCATCACCCCCAGCATGATGGCCACCAGCCACTTTTCGGCGCGCTTCATGGGGCCCCGCCGCGCCAACTCCTCCCGCGCCATGACGCGCGCCGATTCCGTATGCTGAAGCTCGGGCCGTACCAGCCGCAAGAGCAGCCACGGCACAATCGTCAGCGTCAGGAACCCCGGCACGATCGACCCCGAAAGCCACCGCCCCCACGTCAGATCCACGTGCGCGATCTTGCGCGCGAACTCCGCCATCAGGGGGTTGGACGCCATCCCGGTGAGGAACATCGCCGACGCCGCATAAGTCGTGTGGAACGACACCAGCATTAGAAACGACCCGATCTTGCCCGCTGTCGGCCCCGGCTCCGACCCGAAGGCGCTGGCCACGGAGCGCGTGATGGGGTACACCACGCCGCCGCCGCGCGCCGTATCCGACGGGATGAACGGCGCCAGCACCAGGTCCGCCGCCGCCAGTGAATATCCCAGACGCAGCGGCGTCCGCCCGAAGCGTTCGATGAAGAGATAGCCCACGCGCATGCCGAACCCGGTCTGCGTTACCGCGCGCGAAAACAGAAACGCGGTGAAGATCAACCACACGGTGACGTTGCCGAACCCGGCCAGCACCCTGGCCGGCGTCAGCGTGCCCGTCAACGCCAGCAGGGTCGTGGCCAACAGGACGCTCACCGCCATGCGGACCGGCTGCGCCACCAGCGCGATGATGGTGGCCACGAAAATCGCGAACAGGCGCTCCTGGGCGGTGTTCATCCCGGGCAGGGTATAAAAGTAGAGCAGGGCGCCGGGCACGAGCACCACGGCCCAGCGCCACCACGCTGCGCGCGGCGCGCTCCGGCGGTCGGTTGCGGATTGTACGGTTGCGGACACGAACGATCATTGTCTCTCATTGGCGCGCTTGACAAACGGCCCCCGCCATCCCTATACTCGGGTCTCATATAATCGAATGTCGAAAACGAAGTCCGATTATGACGGTCTGGCGGGCGATCGCGATCTTTACTCCGGGCTGATCCGCCTGCACGTCCTGCATCACGCCGCGGAGGAGCCCATTTTCGGGCTTGGCATGATCGAAGAACTGGGGCGGCACGGCTATCGCATCAGCCCGGGCAGTCTATATCCGCTGCTCCACGGGCTGGAGAAGAAGGGCTATCTCCGGTCCACGCAACAGCGCAATGGCCGGTCGCTGCGCAAGGTCTACCGCGCCACGGCCGCGGGACGCAAGGCGCTGGAGGCGTCCAAGATCAAGGTGCGCGAGTTGTTTCACGAACTCATGGAAGGCGAGTAACGCAAGTGAAAACCGGAAAACGTTCCGTCTGTCCCCGGTTTTTGGGCGGCCTGGTATTGGCCGCCGGCCTCTCCATGGGTCAGCCCGTTCCCGCGCCGGAACCCTTGACCGTGGGCCAGGCCGTGGAGCGCGCACTGAAGAATTACCCCTCCATCCGCGTGTCCCAGGAGCAGATCAACGCCGCGTCGGCGGGCATCCGCCTGGCGCGGACCGCCTACCTGCCGCATGCCGACGCGCTAGCCCAGGTCAATCGCGCCACCCGGAACAACGTCTACGGGCTTCTGCTGCCGCAGAGCACGCTGCCATCGATGTCCGGCCCGGTGCTCGGCACCAACAACCTCGGCACCGCCTGGGGCACCGCCCTCGGCGTGCTGGTTAGCTGGGAGCCGTTCGACTTTGGACTGCGGCGCGCCAATCTGGCCGTGGCCAGCGCGCTCGAAGCCGAATCCGAGGCCAGTTTGAAGCGCACCGAGTACGAAATCGCCGTGGCCACCGCCGATGCCTGCCTGACGCTGGCCGCCGCACAGGAGACCATCCGCGCCGCGCAGGCCGGCGTGGACCGCGCCGGCGTCCTGTTGCGCACCATCGGGGCGCAGGTGGACGCGCAGTTGCGCCCCGGCGCCGACGCTTCGCGCGCCGATGCCGAACTGGCCGCCGCCCGTACCCAATGGATTCAGGCGCGGCAGGCCACCGATGTGGCGCGCGCCACGCTTTCCCAGTTTGTCGGCATGGAGCCCGGCCAGATCGCGCTCGATGTTTCCGGCCTGCTGCAACTGCCGCCGGAGCAGGACGTCCCCGCCGTGGATCCGGCCAAGAACCCCATCGCGCTGGAGCAGAATGCCGCGGTGGAAGAGACTCTGGCGCGGCTCCGCGCCCTGGAACGCTCCTACTTTCCGCGCTTCTATTTGCAGGGCGCCGCGTACGCGCGTGGTTCGGGCGCGGAGACCAACGGAAAAATTCTCGGCGGCCTCAATGGCCTGGCGCCCAGCACGCAGAATTACGCCCTTGGGTTCACCGTGACTTTCCCCGTGTCCGACCTGCCCGCCATCCGCGCGCGCGAAGCCGCGCAAACCGCCACCATTCGCTCGCAGCAGGCCAGGTCCGCGCAGATCGCGACCGACCTGCGTGCCCAATGGAATCGCGCCGTGGCGACGCTGAATGGCGCGCGCCGCGTGGCCGCCAACACGCCCACCCAGGTCTCGGCGGCGCGCACCGCAACACAGCAGGCGACGGCGCGCTACGAGTCGGGTCTGGGCACGATTGCGGAAGTGGCCGACGCGCAGCGCCTGCTCACGCAGGCCGAGATCGACGACGCGTTAGCCCGGCTCGCAGTCTGGCGCGGCTTGCTGGCCGTGGCCGCCGCCGCCGGCGATATCCAGCCCTTCGTGGCGGAGGCCGGCCGATGATTATTCGTCCCGCCTGGCGAACAAAGGCATCGGCACTCTGCAAACCGCAGGAGGCCGACGGGGGCGTCGGCCGCGGACCGGGGGGTCCGCCCCACCGATCTTCGAGGAGGCGGTAACCCCCCATGCGCCTCGTCCTGGCAGCTCTCTCTCGACCGATGACCGTGGTGATCGCCCTGATCGCTATCGCCCTCTGCGCCGTGCTGGCGCTGGAGCGCATGCCCGTGGATATCTTTCCGCAAGTCGGCGACCCGGCAATCTACGTGGCGCAGCCCTACGGCGGCATGGACCCCGCGCAAATGGAAGGCTACCTGACGTATTACTACGAGTATCACTTCCTCTACATCACCGGCATCGATCACGTGGAGAGCAAGAGTATTCAAGGTGCAGCCCTCATGAAACTGGTATTCCATGAGGGCACCAACCTCAGCCAGGCGATGAGCGAAACCGTCGGCTACGTGAACCGCGCCCGCGCCTTCATGCCGCCCGGAACCGTGCCGCCCTTCATCACGCGCTTCGACGCCGGCAGCGTGGCGGTGGGCCAGTTGATTTTCAGCAGCCCCTCGAGAACCCAGGGTGAAATGCAGGATTTCGCGCTCAACCGCGTGCGCCCGCTGTTCGCCACCCTGCCCGGTGTTTCGGCGCCGCCGCCGTTCGGCGGCAACCAGCGAACCATCGTCATCACCCTGAATCCCGATAAGCTCCAGCAGTACGGCATTTCGCCCGATGAAGCCGTCGCCGCCGTCACCCGCGCCAGCCTGGTGATGCCGTCGGGTAATATTGCCACCGGCACGCTCAACCGCATCGCCCGGACCAACGCCGCGTTGGGCGGCAACCTGCCGGAACTCCTCGGCACGCCCATCCGGCAAAACTCGGGGACCACGGTGTATTTGCGCGACATCGGAACCATCGAAAACGGCACCGATCTGATCACCGCCTACGCCCACGTCAACGGCCGCCGCACGGTTTACATCCCGGTCACCAAGCGCGCCGACGCATCCACGATATCGGTGATCAACGCCGTCAAAGCGGCCATTCCGGAGTTCAAGAAAGCCGTCCCCGACGATGTCGATGTCCGCCTGGAATTCGACCAGTCGCCCTATGTCCGCAATTCCATACGCGGCCTGGTGGTGGAAGGTCTGCTGGGCGCGGCGCTGACCGGCCTGATGGTGCTCATCTTCCTGCGCGACTGGCGCAGCGCGCTGATTGTCGTCCTCAACATTCCGTTCGCCCTGCTGAGCGCCGTGATTCTGCTTTGGGCCACCGGCCAGTCCATCAACATCATGACTCTCGGCGGTCTCGCCCTGGCCGTCGGCGTTCTGGTGGACGAGGCCACCGTGGAGATCGAGAACATTCACACCCAAATGCTGCCGGGCATCTCGCGCGCCCGCGCGGTGGTGGAGGCGTGCACGCGCACCGCCATGGCGCGCCTGCTCTCGATGTTCTGCATTCTGGCCGTCTTCGTGCCGTCTTTCTTCATGGTCGGCGTGGGGCGCCAGCTCTTCGTGCCGCTCTCTCTCGCCGTCGCGTTTTCCATGATTGCGTCCTATCTGCTCTCCAGCACTCTGGTGCCGGTCTTCTCCGCGTGGCTGATGAAAGAGGGCCACCGCGGTGAAGAGAGGGAAGGTTTCTTCGGCTTCCTGCGCGGGTTCTACTCGCGTTATCTCGGCGTCGTTCTGCGCTTCCGCTGGCCGCTCGTGTTGCTCTATGTCGCCAGCGCCGCCGCCCTGCTGGCGATCCTGCTGCCGCGCATGGGAACCGAGATTTTCCCCGATGTCGATGCCGCCATCCTGCGCATCCGCCTGCGCGCCCCCGCCGGAACGCGCGTGGAAGAGTCTGAGCGCCAGGTGCTGCGCGCGCTCGACGTCATCCGCCGCGAAATCGGGTCCGGCAATATCGAGATCACCAGCGATTTCGTCGGCGTCGTGCCCTCCAGCTACCCCGTCAATCTGATCCACCTGTTCACCAGCGGGCCCCAGGAAGCGGTCATCCAGATCGCGCTGAAGCCCACCGCGTCCAGAGGCGAGGCGCTGCGCGAGAAACTGCGCGCCGCTCTCCGCCAGGCGCTTCCGAACTCGCAAGTCTCGTTCGAAGCCGGCGACATCGTCAGCCAGGTGATGAGTTTCGGGTCGCCCACGCCCATCGAAGTCGCCGTGCAGGGAGTCAGCCTGCAGGACGATGCCGCTTACGCCGCGAAGGTGCAGGCGGAGATGGCCAAGCTCACTTTTCTGCGCGACCTCCAGTATGCTCAGGAATTGAACTATCCCACCCTCGATATCACCATCGACCGCGAACGCGCCGGCCAGTTCGGCCTCAGCATGGCGGACGTCTCGCGCTCCATCGTGCCCGCCACGGGGTCATCGCGTTTCATCCAGCCGAACTACTGGCGCGATCCCGCGTCCGGGAACGCCTTCCAGATTCAGGTGCAGTTGCCGCAGAACCGCATGCAGGGCGCCGACGAGCTGGGCAATCTTCCCGTCATGCAGACCGGACGCGGAGAAACGCGCCTCACCGATGTCGCGGCCATCAAACCCGGCGTCATGCCCGGACTCATCGAGCGGTACAACGGCCAGCGCGTGGTCTCTCTCACCGCCAACATACACGGTCTGACGCTGGGCGAAGCGTCGCACAAGCTGAACGCCGCGCTGGCCCACGCGGGCACGCCGCCCAAAGGCGTGAGCGTCAAGTACCGCGGCCAGATTCCACCGCTGGAACAGACCATCAACGGGCTGCGCGTCGGATTGCTGCTCGCCGTGCTGGTCATCTTCCTGCTGCTCTCCGCCAACTTCCAATCCATCCGTCTGGCCCTGGCCATCGTGCTGACCATCCCGGCAGTTTTGTGCGGCGTGCTGCTCATGCTGCGCATCACCGGCACCACGCTCAACGTGCAGAGTTTCATGGGCGCCATCATGGCCATCGGCATCGCCGTCGCCAATTCCATCCTGCTGGTGACGTTCGCCGAGCATTCCCGGCACACGGGAGCGCCGCTGTTCGAAGCCGCGCGGGAAGGCGCCAGTGGCCGTTTGCGCGCCATTCTCATGACAGCGTCCGCCATGATCTGCGGCATGACGCCCATGGCCATCGGCTTCGGCGAAGGCGGTGGACAATCGGCGCCGCTGGCCCGCGCCGTGATTGGCGGCCTGATCGTTTCCACGTTTGCGACCCTGAGCATTCTGCCTTCGATCTACGTCATCCTCCAGCGCAGGGCATCGATTGCCTCTCCGTCCTTGAACCCGATGGACCCCACGAGCAGATACTATGAAACGAGTTAGTAGGACAGGCCTCCTGGCCTGTCATTCCGGTATGCCGAACACACTCTCCAGCAAGAGACAGGGTCGAAAAACCACCCTGACGTTGGTCCCAGTGGCGCCGCCGGTGGGGCAGGCGCTTCCGCCTGCCAACCCGGGGGCTCGATGGGGAGTTGGCAGGCGGAAGCGCCTGCCCCACCT
>JBEKDV010000111.1:0-19512 GCA_050014175.1 Candidatus Solibacter sp.
GAGGCGCAGCGTGTCGCCGCATGCCGGATTGGCAACTTCGACAGTGATCGCGGGCGGCGCGAGTTCGCCCACATTGCGCGGATTCTGAAAATGTTCGATTAGTTGCGGCGGATACATTTAGCGTACATATGCGTACATGCCAAGCATTTACCTTCGCCACCTGGCTCTATGCTCCAATGTTGACATGGTTCAGGTGGTGGCGGCGATTCTGGAGAATGAGGGAAAGATCCTGGTGGGGCAGCGCATGGCGGAGCAATCGCATCCGCTGCAGTGGGAGTTTCCCGGCGGCAAGGTGGAGCCTGGCGAGAGCCCGGAACAGGCCCTGTCGCGCGAACTGGAGGAGGAACTCGGCATTCGCGGCGCTGCGGGCGAACTCATGACCCGCTATCACTTCACCTATCCGGGAAAGGACCCCATCGAGCTGATCTTCTTCCGCGTTCGGCAGTTCTCCGGCGAGCCGCAAAACCTGATCTTTCACGAGTTGCGCTGGCAACCCAAGAGCGAACTCGCCGGCCTGGATTTCGTGGAAGGCGACCGGGACTTTATCCACGGCATCTATACTAGTGCCTATGGCAACCACGATTAAGAAAGTCGATCCCGCCGGGAACGAATTCCTCGCCAGCCTCGAAAGCAAGTCCAAGCATCCGAATCCGTTCCTGCGCGCCATGGCCAACCGCCCCGAAGCGCTCAAGAACTTCATCCCGTTCTACGCCGCGCTGGCGGGCCCGGGTTCGGTGGATCGCCGCATCAAAATGTTGGTATACCTGGCCACGTCCTATGCGAACGAGTGCGCATTCTGTATCGCCGCCAACCTCCCCGGCGGGCGCAAAGCGGGACTCACCGAAGACGAGCTGAGCCAGTTGGAGAACTGGCGGGACGAAGGCTTCAGCCCGGCCGAGCGCGCCGCCATCCGCTACGCGCGCGAACTGACCCGCACCGCCCGCGCGCAAACGTCGCGCGAGGAAATGTTCCAACATTTCACCCACGAGCAGATGGTGGAAATCACGCTGACGATCGCCATGGCGAACTTCACCAACCGCTTCAACAACGGGCTGGAAATTCTGCCCGAGGCCTAGGCGCGATGGCTCTGCTCAGCGGCATCCATCCTGTGGCCGAAGCCTTGCGCGCCGGCCATCCGCTGGAGCGCATCGTGATCGCGCAGGGCGCGGCGGGCGCGCGCTTGCAGGAGATCATCGACCTGGCGCGGCGCGCCGGCGTGCCGGTGCGCTTCGAACCGCGTTCGTCGCTGGACCGGTTGGCCAGCACCTCGGCACACCAGGGCGTGATCGCTCTCGGCGCGGCGCGCAAGTACGCCGACCTGGAGAGCGTCGCGTCCAGCGAGATGCTGGTAGTGCTCGACGGGGTGGAAGATCCGCACAATCTGGGCGCCGTCATCCGCACCGCGCACGCGGCGGGCGCCGGCGCCATCGTCATTCCGGAGCGCCGCGCCGCGGGCATCACCGACGTGGTGGCCAAGGCGGCGGCGGGCGCCCTGGAGCATCTGCCGGTGGTGCGCGTGACCAATATCAATCGCACGCTGGAAGACCTCAAGCAGCGCGGCATGTGGATCTACGGCCTGGATGAGCGCGGCGCCGAAGCCTACGACCAGGTGGACTACGCAGCCAGGAGCGTCCTGGTGCTGGGCGGCGAAGGCGGCGGACTGCACGAACAGGTACGCAAACACTGCGACGTCCTGGTGCGCATCCCCCTGGCGGGCAAGATTTCGTCGCTGAATGTCTCGGTGGCCGCCGGCGTGGTGCTGTTCGAATGGAAGCGCCGGCGTAAGTAGGCTGCCCCAAGAAGAACATTGGGCCGCCGATGAACGCGGATAACACCAGAGATCTTTATCCGCGTTAATCCGTGTTCATCGGCGGCTAAGAATGTTTTCTTGCGTTTTCAACCGGCGCCCTCACGCTCCGCCCACAAACCGCTTCCAGCCGGCGCGCTTGGGCGCCGCCACGCCGAGGAAGCGAAGAAGCGGCTCGCTCTCGGCTTCCGCAAGCGGCTGGCTGCCGCGCAGCAGGTTTACCACTTCCAACATGCGGCAGAAATGGTCCACGCAGCGCCAGCAGGTCCGCAGGTGGTGGTCCATCGTTTCGCGGTCGCGCCAGGTGGTGCGCCCGTCCACCACGTCCAGGAACGCCTTGGTGGGCAGGCAGTCCGGAAGTACCGCCGCCGCCGCTTCGCGTCCTAGTGCCGGACCATTATCGGCCAGCAGCGTGCGCCGCCAGGAATCCACCTGGCCGCGGATCAGTTCCGCCGCGCGGTCGCGCACCTTCTCCACGGTTTCAGGGGAAACGCGCAGCATCGGTCCCGCCTGTGCCGGCGAATAGCCCATGGTTTCGAACCATGCGGCCTGCTTTTCGGTCATGGTCAGCGGCCCGAGCGCCGCCGTCAGCGTTTCCAGGCCGATAGGGATTTCGGCGGCCGGCGCGGCCAGTTCGGCCACCATCAGTTGGCGCAGTTGCGCCACGAACCACCGTTCCTCGGGTGGCGCGGTGGATTGAAAAAGGAAGGATTCGGGTTGGCGCACCGCCGCCAGAATGCGCTCCAGCAGGGCCGCGTCGCCGGCCCTCTCCGGTGCGTAGTGCGCCAGTGCCTTGCGCACCACCGGCACGTAGTGGGAAATCAAATGCATCCACCCCTCAGGCAGATTGGCCCGGCAATCGCGGACCATCTCGTAGCACGTATAGATCATCTGTCCCGATGGTACCCCAGTGAGACAGGACTCCCGGACTGTTCACCCCCCCCACCCTTTTTACCCGCTTGCGTCCGCCGGGCGGCGGGGGTAAGCTCCCCAGTAGAGGCATTGTCCCAATGAAACATGTGTTGCGGATTGCTTTGTGTTGCACTCTGGCCGCCGGCGTTGGCTTGGCGCAGCGGCGCGCCGGGGGAGGATTCTCCGGCGGCGGCTCTCGCGGCGGCGGCGGTATTTCCCGCGGCAGCGTGGGCGGTATCGGCGTGTCCCGCGGATTCACCGGCGGCGGCGTATTTCGCGGCGGCGGTATCGGCATCGGCCGCTCCTTCGGCTTCCGTGGCTATGGCTACGGCGGTTACTACGGCGGCTATTACGGCGGCTATTACTCGCCTTATCTTTACTCCGGCTACGGCTACGGCTACGGTTACTGGCCCTGGTACACCGATTATGGCTACAGTTCGTATCCGGCCTACTCATATCCCGTCTACCAGTCTTCACCGAATGTGACCGTGGTGTACCCGCCGCCCGCGTCCGACCCGGCCACGGTCTACGTGGAGCGCCCCAATCCCGCCACTCGCGAGTACGACCAGTACGGACAGCAGACCAACCGGCCGATTTCGCCAGCGGACTCGGCTTCACCTATTTACCTGATCGCGTTCCGCGATCACACGATCCACGCCGCCGCGGCCTATTGGGCCGAGGGAGGCACGCTGCACTACGTCACCCTGGAGCACGAACACAAGCAGGCGCCGCTGAGCACCGTCGACCGCGACCTGAGCGGGCAGCTCAACCGCGAGCGCCGCGTCGCCTTTTCGCTTCCGGCGGCGCAGTAGAAACGCCCCGGGGTCCGGCATTTTTGCGACTACCGGCCGGCGCGGCGCGGTAGTTTACATGCGGATGGTTGCGTACGGGGTTTTGTTTGATTAGACTCACAAGACAACCGTAACGACGTGGTACAGTGATGGACCAGTAACGGAGGGCCTCAATGAAGGCGTCCCTGCTTTACGCAATTGTCATATTGGCGTCCGCTTCGTCCCCGCTCCCCGGAGCTCAAAGCCTCGATGCGATTCAGAAAATGGAGGCGTCCGGCGATACCATGGGCGCGCGCAACGCGCTGGCCCACGCCACTCAGGCCAATCCCAACAGCGTGGCCGCGTGGACCGCGTACGCCGAATTCCTGGATCGTTACGGCGATTCAAGCGCGCGCGAAGCCTACGGCAAACTCCTCGCCGCCCTGCGCAATGGCGGCGATTCCGCCCGCGCCGCCGCCGTCTCGCGCCGTCTCGCGCTGCTCGATCTCCTGGCCGGCGACCGCGCCGCTGCCGGCGCCCACCTCGATACCTACCGCGCCGCCGGCGGCAAACCTGTCTCCCTCGGAGTTCCGCCCGAAGTCAAATCTCCGGCCAACCAGGGCACCGCCAATATCCCCGGCCCGTTGCGCTCCTTCGCGCGCATGGCCGCCCTGCCTCCCGAGGCCGACCCCACCGACATTCTGCCGGCACTGGCGCGCAACGTGGTCACCAACGGCTATCAGGCGTCGCACAACAACGAATCGCTGGAGCAGACCGAGTACCTCAAGCTGGTGCACCGTTACCTCTCCCAGGCGCGCGAACTGGAGAAGCTGGCCGGCGAGGCGCACACCATCAAGATCGATACCTGCGAATCGCCCGCGGCCGGAGAACTGCTCCGCATCCTCGGTTTCCGCATGCGCGGCGGCTGCGGCAGTGAAGTCGTGCTGGAAACCGTCAACGCGCCGCGCGCCTTCGTGACCACCGACTCCGGGTTTCCGCTGGCCGACCTGGAACAGGCCCTGCGCACCAATCGCCCCTTCGCTTACGATTTCCAGCCCACGGCGGTCCCGGTGATGTTCGGTCCCGATTATTGGAGCGGTCCCAAGGATAAGGACAAGGACGCCGCCAATTTCATCGAGAACTTCATTTCCGACCCCTCGGTTTGCCGCCTCTATCTGGGCTTTTCCAAGCTGGACACAGTCACCGCGGAGGCCATGAAGAAGGTGGCCAGCCTGACGCGCCTGAAAGCCTATTCGCACGTGCTGGATTTTTTTGGCGGCATGTTTGAAATCCGCGACGGCAAGGCCGTGGTGCCGGGCGGCCCGCGCGCCGCCGCCGGTTGGGCCGATCTGGTCGGCGCGTCTCCCGATCAGGGCGCCGCGTTCTTCGACAAGCTGATCGCCAAGGACGATGGCTGGCTCGCCAGCCTGTACGACGCCCTCGCCCGCATCCATGGCCCGGTGCAGGATTACCTCACCGACCCCGCGCGCGTGAAGCGCTTCTACTCGGCGATCCGCGGGCGCATCACCAGTCCCGGTCCGGCGCGCCCGGTATTCCGCGCCAACACCGATATGATGCTGTTCTCCACGCGCCTGCGCATGGACTCCAACGGCAAGCCCCACATTCCCGGCAGCCTGGACGTGTGGCGCAACCTCTTCCTGAACCATCCCCAGGGCAAGTACGACGGCAAGCTCACCAAGCTGGCCACCAACTGGAAAGAGCCGGACGACGTGCTGGAAGCCCTGTTCGCGCTCTGCCGCAAGACCGTGGAGAACGAGCCGTTGAAGATCTTCATGGCGATCGGCGATATCGACCGCAATCGCGCCACGCCGCTCAGCGCCCCCACGGTGGACCGCCTGGCGCGCGACTATCACGCCTACGGCAGCCAGTATCCGCTGTTCAGCGAGTCGCGCAGCCTTTCGGAGAAATCCATCGTCCTGTTCCTCGATCAGATGGCCGCCATCGCCAAGGTGAAGGATCCGCCATTGCACTCGGACATGGCCGGCACCTTCCAGGCGCTGGTGGGCCTCTGGCAAATCCTGGTACGGCAGCAAAGCATTCCCGACGCGCAGGCCGACAGCGTGTTTTCCGGCATCGTCGGGAGCTTCGCCGCGGTGAAGGGCAATCGCGAACTGTTCGACGCCGGGCGGGCCGGCGTGAAGTTGCTGCTCGGCGTCACCGCGCCCATCGCCGATCCTAACGGCAAGATGCTCGACCTGCTGGCCGGCAATCCCGCCGATTCCGACATCCACGAACAGATGGTGCAGGACTTGATGCGCATCCTGGAAGCGCAGCGCATCGTCTCGCTGGACACGCTTTTCCAACTCGCCGATCACATCGAGAGCGTGGCCAAGGGCGAGAAACTCGATCCCAAGCTGGTCAACAAACTGGCCAGCCGCATCAGCGAAATTCAGTTGCCACGCGCCTCGCTCTCTTCCACCGAGAAGAACGCCATGGGCTTCGGTTATTGGACCGAACGCCACCTCGATACGGAGCGCAAGCTCAATCTGCGCGCCGCCATCGAGAAGGCCGCCGGCGATCCGGAAAAGGTGAAGGAAACGCGCGCCCTGCTGGCGCCGCTGTTGCGCGATACCCTGCTCGCCTTCAACTACGCGCACTACGCGCCGCCCGGAGCGCAGATCCTCTATACCAACCCGATCTTCGTGCGCAGCCACGATTTCTTCGGCATGCAGGGCACCGATCACACCTGGCGTCCCACCGAACTCTACGGCACCGGCTGGCCCTCGAATGGCGGCGGCCGCCTGGTAGGTTCGCTTTCCACGCTGCCTTACGCGCTGGCCGAAGCCGAACAGAACTTCCTGATCCCCACGCAGACCCAGGCCCTGATCTGGGGCGACCTGGTTCCCCAGATGATGCTCAGCGCCAAGATCCCGCGCTTCTGGCAGGTCACTCCCGGCCAGCTTCATTGGGTCGGCCTGCACCTGCGCTATGGCCGCGAACTGCTCGCCGAAGGCGCGCTCGACACAGACCTGCGCACCCAGGTAATCGCCGCGCTCGGCCTGCTGGCCGCGCCCGTCCGCACCCGCCAGGTGGCGCAATTCCTGGAACAGGGCATGGTGCGCGACGCCGTCGACCGGGTGACGCCGTCGGAGATGTACCTGATCGCCCGCGAAGTGGGCGCCGGGCGCGACCCGGGTAGTTCCTGCCTGCTGGCCGAGTTGCAGCGCATGGCCGGCGCCTCTCCGAACGAGATTAACCACTCCGCCATCTCGCGCGCTTTTGGCACTCCCAAGCCGACGCTGTCCAACTCCTACACGCCTGAGCTCCTGAACCTGCGCACTTTCCCCACCCTCATGGGCTACTCCAGCCGCATCATGGCGGAGAGCTGGGAATCCAACAGCCTCTACTGGGCGGACCTGGCCGACGAACTCAGCCTATCGCCCGCCCAGCTCAACGTGCGCATTCCCGAATGGACGCGCAAGCTGGTGGAGCAGATCTTCGCCTCGCACCTGGAAGACTGGCCCGCCGTGCTGAAGTCCCTGCGATACGTGGGCGAAGATGTTCGCGCGCGCGCCCGCGCCCTGGCAACCGAACAGAAGGCAGCTCTTGAATAGTGGAAAATCTATCCGGTAAACCATCATGACGATTTCGCGACGAGGATTTCTTGGAATGACCGCGGCGGGCGCCGCGATCCGCGCGCAGGATATCGGACAGCGCCCCATCTTCCGTGTCAAGGTGGATATGGTGGTGCTCAGTTTTCAGGTGACCGACAGCAAGGGCCACTACGTCAACGGACTGAAGCCCACCGATTTTAAGATTCTCGAGGACGGCATTCTCCAGCAGATCGCCACCTTCGCCGAAGGCGACAAGGCGCCGCTGGCGGTGGCCGGGGACGGCGCCACGCGCCCGCTGCTGGAAGCCAAGAGGGACACGCTGCCCGGCATGGAACGCCCCGACGCCTTCGTCGGCACCAACGTCTTCGTCCTGTTCGACACCAGCAATTTCATGTACCGGGGCTTCGTGTACGCCGAGGACGCCATCGCCGACTTCGTGCGCGGGCTGGACCGCGCCGATTCCGTCGCGGTCTACACCTTCAGCCGCAACCTGTCGCGCGCCGCCCCGCTGACCCACGATCACTTCAACGCCATCGCCGGACTGCGCAAGAGCGTCGCCGGGGACGATACCGCGCTCTATAACGCCCTGCTGCTGGCGCTGCGCGACGCCGCCAAGGTCCCCGGACGCAAGGTGATCATCGTCTTCTCCAACGGTCCCGACAACGCCAGCATGGTGGCGCCTGACGACGTGCGCGCGGTGGCCGAAGACGAAGGCATTCCGCTCTACGTCATCTCCACCGCCGAAGTGAATAAGGACCCGATTTCGAGCAACGTCTTCAAGCGCATCTCCCAGCGCACCGGCGGCAAGGCGTATTTCGCCAAGACCTGGCAAAAGCAGGTGGAGGCCTTCGAAGACATCCGCGAAGATCTGGGCAACTCCTACACGGTCACGTATTATCCCAAGGCCAACCCCAACGAGGGGTTCCGCAAGATCACCATCGAGCCGACCAACGACCCGGGCAAGAAGTGGCGCATCCGCAGCCGGCCGGGCTATCGCCCCAGCCGCGTGCTGTAGCGCCAGTGGCGATGAAAGTAAGGGACGTAATCAAAGCGATCGAGAAGGACGGATGGGTCCTGGACCGGACGCGGGGCGATCACAGGCAGTACGTGCATCCCGGCAAACCGGGAACGGTGACGGTTCCCGGTCACCCGGGAGACGATATGCCCGCTGGACGCTAAACTCAATAATGAAACAGGCGGGGCTGAAGAAATGAAGAAGTATGCGGTTGTCTTCGAGAAAGCGGCCCACAACTGGGCCGCCTACGTGCCGGATCTACCCGGGTGTGTCACCACGGGGCGCACCATCGAGGAAACGCGCCGTCTCATCGCGGAAGCGATCGAATTCCATATCGATGGCATGCGCCGTCACGGGGAATCGGTGCCCGAGCCAACAACGGTCGCGGAGTCCGTTGAAATCCAGGCAGCGTAATTCGTAGATCGTCAAGCGCGAAATACGATGGCCAGGATGAACCCCGCCCGCCTGGGCACGACGTAGCGCCCCCGCCAGACTGACTGCGGCCATCCACGCGTGGGAGCCCGGCGGCGGCTCGTTGACGGACCAGTAGGCGGACGGAGTAACTGCCAGCGCGCCCGCGCTGCCTCAGCTTCACAGATCGAGCACGGCCTCGATCAGCCTGGGGCCCGGCTCCCGCATGGCCGCATCGAATTCGCGGATGAATTCGTCCCCCGTGGCGGCGCGCGCCGCCTGCACTCCCAGACCTTCGGCCAGTTTGATCCAGTCCGGCGCCGGGTGCGTCAGGTCGATCATCTCGTCGGCGCGCGGCCCCACCGTGCCCGCACCGGTCCGGCGCATCTCGATATCGAGGATGCGGTAACGCCGGTTCGCCAGGATGACCACGGTGACGTCCAGCCGCTCGCGCGCCATGGTCCAGAGCGATTGCAGGGTGTACATGGCGCTGCCGTCGGCTTCGAGCGCCACCACCTTGCGACCGGGGCAGGCCAGCGCGGCGCCCAGCGCCACCGGCAATCCCTGGCCGATCGCCCCGCCCGTCACCGGCAGATGATCGTGCCGTGCGGCGGCGGCCAGGTGTGGCCAGATCTGCTCGTTCGATGAAACGGTCTCATCGGAAACGATGGTTCCCTCGGGCAGGAGCGCGCCCACAGTCCTGCCGACCGCGCCCGCCGTGAGTGGCTCGCCGCCGGGTAGAACCGGCCGCGGCGGCATCGCGGCGCCAGTGCTCAGCGGCGGCGCGCCCAACTCCCGGGCGAGCCACTCCAGCGCGAGAGCGCCATCCTGATCCACGGATGCCAGCACGTCGAAGACGCAGCCGGCCGGCGTCAGCGAGCTTCTCATGCCGGGATAGCCGAAGAACGAGACGGGCGGCCGGGCTTCGACAAGGATCAGCCGCTCGCATCCGGCGAGCAGCGCCTGCGCCGCCTCGGGGAAGTAGGGAATGCGCTCGGCGGCGGGGATGCCGCCCCCGCGGGTCATCCTGGCGGCGTAGCGGTCGGCGAAGACTCTCACCCCGGTCGCGGCGCGCAGTCGCTCGGCGGCACCAAGCCCGCGCGCCTGGAGTGCCGAGCCGCTGAGCAGCAGTCCCACCGCCCGGGGGGAGCGCAGCGCGCGCGCGATGTCGCGGACCCGCTCGCCGGCCGGCAGCGACCGCACGGGCCGGGGCGCGGGGCAGCCAGGCTCTCCGCCTTCGCTCCAGGAAAAATCCGCGGGCACAATCAGGCTCGCCACCTTTCCGGGCGGACCCAGCGCCGCCGCCACCGCCGCCGAGGCCGCTTCGCCCATGGCGTCGGCGCGCTCCAGCGTACGCACCCAGCCCGAGACGGGTCGCGCGAAAGCCTCGGTGTCGGCGGTCAGCGGAGCGTCGTGGCCCAGGTGCTGCGTGGAATGCTCGCCGACAATGTTCACCACCGGCGAGCGCGCCTTGCGCGCGTTGTGCAGGTTGGCCAGCGCGTTCCCCAGGCCCGGCCCGAGGTGCAGCAGGGTGGCCGCCGGCTTTCCGGTCATGCGGGCATACCCATCCGCCGCGCCGGAACAGACGCCCTCAAACAGGGCGAGGACGCCGCGCATCCGCGGCACGCGATCGAGCGCCGAGACAAATTGCATCTCGCTGGTGCCCGGATTCATCAGGCACAGATCCACTTCGTTGGCCAGCAGGGTTCGGAGGAGACACTCGGCGCCATTCATATTTGGGTCTTTTCATCACAGCACATCACGCCGCCCTTCCGCAGCCTGGTGGCCGGGAGTTTCTCCTTGGTGGGGTGGGCGCCCCACATTACCTCGCTGGAGACATCCGGCTGAGTCACGGGGATTCCCACTTCCCGTCAATTGACGCTGACCACGTGCAGGAGCCAGTCCCTGTACTCCAGGTTCCCCGGGTAGTCCTCGGGCGCGTGGAAGGTCCGTATGGCGCCGCCGTCGATGGTCCCGGCGCGCGCTTCCTTCGAAGCCACCAGGTCGATCCACGTGAAACGGAACCGCTCGGCATCCGAAGCCGCTCGCAGATCGAGCTTCAGTTGGCCGCCGTATCGGGCATACACCAGGTACTCTTTCCCGACGATCGCCGATGCCAGCGGTTGAGCGTACTCGAGAACCAGTTCCGGATGCGGCTCCAGCTTCCACCACTCGATTGGCTGCAGAAAGTTCGCCAGGAAGCCCATCGATACCGCGCCGGGGAAATCCAACGTATCCACGCTGAGTGGCGGCCTTGGCCAGGCGTCTTTGCGGGGCGCGAGCGTAGGGTCCGGTATATCGGCCCACCATTGATGTCCGCCGCCATAGGTGTGGCCGGCCGCGCCGGAGAGAATCGCCGACCACGCGGCGAAGCGGACATCCATCGCCGGCGCGCTGCCCTCGGCGAACTCGTACCACGGCTCCGTGATCACCACCGGCTTGGCGGGGCGGCGGGCGTAGTCCGCCGCGATGACTTGCGGAATCATCTCGTTCCGCCATTTGCCGTGGCCTACCTGGCTGCCGTTGAAAGCGAGCCACGCCTGGAGGTGCAAGACGGAACCCGTGGACCATTGGGCGGAGTCGCCCATCTCGCCGGCCGTCCATCCCGGCGGCGTGTTATGCACGCCGATGGCGTGCCCGTAAGGATCCTCGCGGCCCATCAGCGCGCCCAGGTCCTTCCAAAATTCCAGGCCGAGCCCGCCGTAGTTGTACATGTTATATTCGCCGCCCACGTTCCAGACGACGTTGTAGGCGGCCAGGCGGTGCACCGCGTAGCGCGTCCACCGCCGCATCTTTTCCGCGCCCGCGCTTTTGTCGAGGTTGTTGGCGCTCCACCACGGCATGATCCACAAAGTGATCCCACGGCTGTTGGCGTAGGCGATGAAGCGCTCGGCGCCGCGTATGGCATCCAGGTCCGGCGTGGCGAAATCCCGGCCCGCGAGGCGCGTCGCGTTGTTGGCGCCGAACACCACCTGGCCGATAGTGAAGCCGCGCGCCGATCGATCGTCGATCACCTGCCTGGCGCGCGTGAAGGGGATCCCGCGCTTCAGCCACGGCCACCACGTATCCCCGATCCACAGGAAGGGTGTGCCATCCGCGTATTCGAAGTACCGGCCCGCGCGAGGGCCGCTCTTAGCGACGCGCACGAACCCGTGGCGCGTGGGGTTCTCGGCTTTTTCGGCGGCGCTCCACGCGGCGCATTGAAAGCTGCCTTTCACGCCCTGTAAGACGGGGTCGGCGGAGGTGGCGGCGTACGACCACTCTCCCGCCGCGGGAGCGGCAAACCGCGCCTTCCATACCTTGCCTCCGTCCCAAAAGCCGGGCACGGCGTAACTCAACCCCTTGGCGTCGCCGCTGGTCCCGGTGAACGTGACCACGACGAAGGGCTTGCCGCCATCCGGCAGGCCATCCACGTACCCATTGGCCAATTCGGCGCTGCCACTCATGGTGACCTCTAACGGCTCCCATTGGCCGATCTTGGGGGTCTGAGCGGCGGCCGGAAAAACGCCGGTCCAGGCGCCGAAATACAGGATGAGTGCGACTCGTCTCATAAGATCTCTTCCTTTACACACAGCCTACCTGGATTCAGTCCACCGCGGCTCATCGATCACGCTGCGGACCAGGGGCCGGAGGCTCGATCGTGCCCCGGAGTTGGCGGCGGCCGCGCGGGAGAACAGCCTCATAATCCCTCCGCCCATTACGCGGCAAACGGCGGAGAAAGTGACCACACTTTCTTCCCCCTTGGCGCGGAGGGCCGCATGCGGCGGTGAGCTTGCCGCGGCGCTCGGCCTACTTCTTGGCTTCCCCGATCAACTGGGCGACTCTCGAATCGCCGCCCACCGGCTCGACGAACACGATGGATTTTTCGCTGAGGATCATGCGGTCGGGCGCATGTAGTTCCTTGCCGCGATGCACCAGTATCATGCCCTGGGCCTGTTTGGTGTTGGCGTCCACCGGGCCGGGTTGAACATAAAACACGTCCTGCAAAACCGGAAAGGGAGATCCCAGGCCTTCCAGCTTGCCGAAATATACCGAGCCGTTCGTCAACAGCACGGCGTAGTATTTGTTCGGGTCGATGGCAGCGCTCGGCGGAACTGGCTTTGCCTGCTGGCAACCGGAGCCCAGTAACGCGGCGCCTGCCAGCAAAAACACCGGAAGAATCTTCTGCATACGCGAGATTCTAGCAGTTAACGCGGAACATTCAGCCACAAAAATAGCACGACGAATTGGAACAGCGGGCGCCTTCGGATCAATGCTCCCCGCACAACTGCAAAACCCCGCCAGCCGCGGTCGGGGGCAACAGATCCTCCAACTGAAGCTGGCATGTCGGGCAGAGCATCAGGTGCGCCTCCAGCATATGGGCGCATTCCCGATCGAGTAATCCCGCCTGGTACTGGATCAGCAGCCTGTCGGGCAGGTGACGCCGAAGCAGAAACTCAAACATGTAGGCCTCCTGGAGCCGCCGTGGCGGCGACTCTCAAGAACAGGTTGCGCCAACGGGCTTCTGGCGGCAATCGGCTATTACCCGAATTCCGGCCGGGGTGATTGTGTGCGGCTCCGTCTGCCTGCCTTCCCGGTAGAGTATCGCCCTACGCGGAGCGCGGGTTCTACTGTATCCACTTTTCGCGTCTTCGATGCCAGAGTGTGGTTAAGGGCGCGGAGTCCCTTGTATGTTATCCCAATCCGTGTTTAGCGTGTTGCTCATTGAAGACAACCCCGGCGATGCCGAGCTGGTGAAGGACATGCTTGCGGTTAGGGATGAGGCCGTATTTCAGGTCCATTGGGCCGAGGCCCTGCTGCCCGGTCTCGACCGGCTGGCGCGCGGGGATATCGATCTTGTGCTCCTCGACGTGTCCCTCCCGGATAGCCACGGCTTAGACGGTTTGAACGCAATCCGTATCCATGCGCCCGACCTTCCGGTAGTGCTCCTCACGGGGTGGGATAGCGAGTCCATGGCGTTGCGGGCGGTGCAAAGCGGAGCGCAGGATTACCTGGTGAAGAGCAAGTTGCAGGGGCAGGTTCTGGCTCGCACGATCCAACGCGCCATCGTCCGGCAGCAGACGCAGATGGCGGCATCGCCGGTGGATTCCGGCCAGGGGCGCGCCATGGTCTTGGGTCTTCTGGGCGCGAAGGGCGGCGCGGGAACCACCACCATCGCCTGTCACCTGGCGATAGAGCTCAAGCGGCAATCCGGCGGCCGGGTCCTGCTGATGGATCTGGACGGGGCCGCCAACGCGATCGCGTTCTTGATGAAGGTCGAGGGCCCCTACACCATCCTGAACGCCGCCAGCGACGTTCTTCGCCTGGACCGGGACCTCTGGGCCAAGCTGGTGGCTTGCGGCGCGGACGGGGTGGACATCATCCAATCCGCGGGTCCGGCCTGCCGGGAAGAACAGCGGCCCAAGGCGGAGAGAGTCCGTTTCATCATCCGGTTTGTGCAGTCCCTCTATCGATTCATCGTGATCGACATGGGACGGCTGAACCCGTTTACCGCGAAGGTCGCCGAAGACGCCGGCCGCCTGCTCCTGGTCAGCACGTGCGACGTCCTCGGGCTCCATGAGGCGAAAGGGACCGCGCAGGCGCTGTGCCAGGCCGGATTCAACACCGACCAGTTCGCGCTGGTTCTCAACCAGGCGCCGCAACGGCTGGCCTTCACGGACCTCGAACTGGAGAAGATCCTGGGGATGCACGTGGAACTGGTGCTGCCTGAGGCCCGCAAGGACTTCGCCAACGCCTCGGAGAACGGAAAGCGGCTGGGAGAAAGCCGCGCATTCCAGCAGCAGGTCGCGCAGTTCGCCGCCCGAACGGTGAACCCGGAGAAAGATACCCCGCCGCCGAAGATCCGTTTCCCATTTCTACGAGGAGCCCTCCGAAGTGTCACAACAACTTAGTGGCCATCCCTCGGGTGAGGCCGGCACCAACGGCAGCGGCAGGCTCGCCCCGCCGGAGCCCGCGGAATCCTGGGGGGCCGAAGAACTGGCGTCGACCGAGAGGTCATTGCCGCAGGCAGCCGCCGGCTGGGATGCCAACTCGCCCGCGCGAGCACAACGGGTGACACAGCTTAGCGCCGCGGCAGCCTGCGGCATCGCGCTGCTGGCTTTGGCGGGCTGGCTGTTGGACGTGAGGGTATTGGCGGGGCAGTGGAGAGGGTACCATCCGATGGCTCCCAGCACCGCGCTGGCCCTCCTGTTCCTCAGTGGCGGGGTCTTCAGCCAGGCGCGATGGTCCACGCACCCTTTGAGCCGGCGTGTTGCGCTGGCCGCCGGCAGCCTCGCCGCCGTGCTAGGGCTACTGGTTTTGGCGCAGTTTATCACCGGTAGCGATTGGGGCGTGGAGATGGCGCTGGCCCGCACCCATGAACTATCCGGCCGAATCCCACTGGGCCGAATGTCGCCCTCAACAGCCGCAGCGGTTCTTCTTGAAGGTGGAGCCCTCCTGTTCTTGCTCCACACCACCCGGTGGCGTTTTGCCGCCGCCGTAGCCACGCTGCTCGCGCTCGTGGCCACGGTGGTCAACCTGGTAATCTTACTGGCGTATTCTTACGGCGTTCCGTTCTCGTATGGCGGCTCCAACATTCCGGTGGCTTTCTCCACCGCAGTCGCCATAGTGCTGGTGGGAGTGGGGGAGATCAAGCTGACGCTGCCCGGAGTGCCGGCACTGCGCGCCTGGCGGGGCGATTCCATGCGCGGCGTGCTCGTGCGCGCCTTCCTCCCGACCATGCTGGCGTTCATTCTCCTCCAGGGCTGGGTGGAGGCCGTGTCGCCGATGGGGGCGCTCACGAAGCCCCTGTGGGACGGGATTACGGCTGTCGTGACGTGTGTCTTGATTGTGGCCATCATCGGCTTGGTCGCCCGGCGCATCGGCGATACGATTGACCGGGCGCAAGAGGCTCTGCGCGATAGCGGAGCGCATTTCCGCGCGCTGTTCGACAACGCTCCGGTGGCATATCACGAATTGGACATGGACGGCGTGGTGCGCCGGGTGAACCGGGCCGAATGCGCGCTGCTTGGCTACGAGGCGAGCGAGATGTTAGGGCGGCCGATATGGGAATTCGTCGCCGGAGCGCAGCGGGAATCCATCCGCGAACTATACCGCCAGAAACTGTCCGGGGAACGGCCCCTGGAACCTACCCAGCGCCTTTACAAGCGGTGCGACGGCGGTGAGTCGTGGGTCGAAATCCACGACGCCCGCGTGTGCGACGCGACGGGCGAGACAATCGGCATGCGCACCCTCCTGCTCGACATCTCCCAGCGCAAGCAGGCGGAGGTGGCGCTGCGAGCGAGCGAAGAGCGGATGCGCAGCATCACGGATTCGGCTCAGGACGCCATCCTCATGATGGACGGCCGGGGGGTTATCACCTATTGGAATCCGGCGGCAGAGTCGATGTTTGGTTACCAAAGCGAGGAAGCCATCGGGGAACACCTCGATAAGCTGCTGGTGCCGGAACGCTACCTCGAAGCCCATCGCGCGGCATTCGCTGAGTTCTCCCGCACCGGCCGCGGCAACACCGTTGGCAAGACGGTGGAGCTGGCAGCGCGCCGAAAGGACGGCCGCGAGATACCCGTCGACGTATCGCTGTCGGCCATCTGTCTGAACGGCGAATGGCACGCCGTAGGCATCCTCCGCGACATCACCGAGCGGAAGCGGATGGAGGAAGCCATCCGCACCCATGCCGAGAAGCTCGCCCGCTCCAATACCGAACTGGAGCGCTTCGCCTACGTGGCCTCCCACGACCTTCAGGAACCGCTGCGCATGGTGGCCAGCTTCACGCAACTGCTCTCCAAACGCTACTCCGGCAAGCTGGACGCGACGGCCGACCGGTACATCGACTTTGCCGTGGATGGCGCCAAGCGCATGCAGCAATTGATCGCCGACCTGCTGGCGTATTCCCGCGTGAACAGCAAGGAAATCGAAGTCCGCCAAGCCAACAGCCAGGCGTTGATAGTGACAGCCGCGAAGAATTTACGGGCTGCGATCGAGGAGAGCGGCGCTTCCGTCGACTGGGGTCAACTGCCGGACGTCTGCGTGGACCAGACGCAATTCATCCAGTTGTTCCAAAATCTGCTCGCCAACGCCATCAAGTTCAGGCGAAAGGAAGCGGCGCCGCGAATTCATGTTTCCGCGGAGGACACCGGTGGGGAATGGCTGTTTTCCGTCCAGGATAACGGCATCGGAATCGACCCGCGGCATGCCGACCGGGTCTTCCAGATCTTCCAGCGCCTGCACACCAGGGCGGAATACCCGGGCACCGGGATCGGGCTCGCCGTCTGCCAGAAAGTCGTCGAGCGGCACGGGGGAAAGATCTGGGTGGAATCCGAGCCCGGGGCGGGATCCACGTTCCGGTTCACCATCCCGAAACACGGGAGAACGGAGTAGCACATGAAAGCGCAGAGCAACCCGGCCGAGATTCTCCTGATCGAAGACAACCCCGGGGATGTGGAATTGATCCGTGAGGCCCTGCAATTTGGGAAAGTGATGAATCGCATCAGCGTGGCGACCGACGGCGAAGCGGCCATGGACTTTCTGAATCGCGGCAACGGCTTCGAAAACGCCCCGATCCCCGACCTGATTCTGCTCGATCTCAACCTTCCCAAGAAGAACGGGTTCGAGGTTCTGAAGGAGGTCAAAGACCATCCTGTGTTGAGCCGCGTTCCGGTGGTGATCCTGACCAGTTCACAGACCGACCGCGACATACTGAAGAGCTATAACCTCCACGCGAATTGTTTCATTTCAAAGCCGGTCGATGTGGACGAGTTTCTCGACACCGTTCGCTCCACCGGCGAATTCTGGCTGTCGATCGTCAAATTGCCTTCAGGCGATGGGCACATTTAGTTCAGTAATGAGTGGAATCCGGCGCTTAGCGCCGCGGCCGCGGGGGGGCGGTCAACCGACATAAGGAGTCCACATGGACATAGGAGATTTCTCCCGATTGCAGAAGTTCCCATTTCGAGTACACCAGATTCTAGACTGGACAACCGCCTATATAAGAGCAAGCATGACGTTTCTGCGGAATATCTGGAAGGCGGAGGAGGGGCAGGACCTCATTGAGTACACCCTGCTCATGACTTTCGTAGCGTTGGCTTCGGCTGCCCTGTTTCTGGGCGCCGGAAAGAGCATCAAGGGCATCTGGTCGAGCTCCAGCAGCCAACTGTCCGCGGCCAACACCGCCGCAAGCTAGAAACTCGGGAGGGCACGCGCCAGCCAACTGGCCGTCACTGCCGCCGCGCCTCGCCCGGGTCCTCCGGGCTCCGGCATCGATCAGACCTCGATGATCTGATTACGAACGGCGTAGCGGATCAGGTCGCTCACCGTGTGCAGACCCAGCTTTTCCATGATGCGGGCCCGGTGTGTCTCCACCGTCTTCACGCTGAGGTTCAAAGTATTGGCGACTTCTTTGTTGGATTTCCCCTCGGCCACCAGTTGTAGAATCTGCCTCTCTCTCGGGCTGAGCTGGCCAGAGTGCGCAATGCCGCCCCGCTCCGGTTTAGTTTCGGCAAGATAACCGCGCAGGACCACCTCCGAAATCCTAGAAGTGAAAAACAGCTTGTGTTGGCGCAAGGCATCCACCGCCGCGATCAGGTCGGTCCCCGCGTCGGCCTTGAGCACATACCCGCGCGCTCCGGAAGCCAGCACCTCGTGCACGAGCTGTTCCGATTCGTGCATCGACAGAATTAGAACCTCGGTTTCGGGGCTATCCTTCAGGATCTGGCGGGTGGCCTCCAACCCGTTCATTTCGGGCATGGAAATGTCCATCACCACAATGTCCGGCTTGAGGCCGGCGGCGCTCGCCACGGCTTCCCGCCCGTTGGACGCCTCGCCGCAAACCTCCCAATCGGGCCGGAACTGCTGGATCGACGCCAGCACTCCCCGTCTTACAAGTTCGTGGTCATCCGCCACTAGTACGCGCGTTTTTTTCACTGGATTCACTCAAAGGCAGAGTCACAAACAGCATCGTGCCCATATCGGTAGAAGCGATTTCCAGGCGTCCGCCGAGCTGCTCGGCGCGTGCCCGCATACCCAGGATGCCCACTCCAAGAGGGATCGAAGTCCGCCCCGGCTCCGCTGGATGCGCGGAGAGATCGCGGGTGATGGCCTTTAGCTCCAGCCGGACTTCGCACGGGCCGCGCTTCAACCGGATGACCGCCGACACGCTGCCCGCGCGCCTGCCGATGTTGGCGAGCCCTTCCTGGACAATGCGGAACAGGCCCATCTCCACGTCCTGGTCCAGCCGGCCGAAATCGGGCGCAACATCCACTTCAATCTCGATGCCGGCGCGCTGGCGGTAGCCCTCCACGTAACTCGCCAGGGCCGCGGCCAAGCCCAGTTCGTCCAGCAGCGGCGGATGCAGTAGGTAGGAGAGCATGCGCATCTCCCGCGCGCTTTGCGCGGCCATGCCGATGGCCTCGTCCAGCAGCACGCCCCGCTGATCGGGCGTCAATTCGGCATCGCGCAGGTGGCAGAGGGTCATGTTCAGCGCGGCCAGCAACTGCGCCGTGCCATCGTGCAGTTCCCTGGCGATTCGGCGTCTTTCGTAGTCTTGGGACCGCAGCAGGTCGGCGGAAAGCTGGCGAAGGCGGAGATTCGCCTGGTGGACCGCTTCGCCGGCGCCATTTCGGTCTCCGAAACGGCGCTCCGCAAACAGAAGCTCCTCTCCGTCCAGATTGCGCTCCGAAACATCCACGTCAATTCGCCTATCCCGCGGCGTTATCATTGCGCCAAACTATAAAAGCGCACTTCTCGAGGAGCTAAGGAAAATCTTACTAGTTCTAATCAAAATCCTATATTTTAATAATACACATTGCCCTCATTCTTGTCCAGAACAATTTTGGCGCCGGGATGCACTGCGCTATTTGCTTGGGTAATTCAAACCCTTTGCGAACGGTCGCTGCCCGGCCGCGGCGCCAGAAGCCGGCGCACGACGTCCAGCAACACCTCGGGCTGGGCCGGTTTGCCGAGAACGGCATCCATGCCCAGCGCCTGCTGCGGATCGCCCGGGGAACCGGTCCCGAAAGCGGCCGACAT
>JBEKDV010000112.1:0-19251 GCA_050014175.1 Candidatus Solibacter sp.
CTATGTTCGTCCCTTGGAGCGTCGGTCTCGCCGGTGGCCTCAACGCTGACCGGATCATCATTATCACCTTGGGCGTCATCATCGTTCTGACAACGTGGCCGGACAACATGCTCCCGTACGCGATCGCTAGCATTCTCGGCATCGTCCTCGGGGGTAGCATCAGAGGACTCATCATCCGGGAGCACCACAACAATGGATGACCCCGTCGTTCCGCCGGTTGCGAGCCACGACACACACTGGCGAGTCATCGTTGACCACACCGGCCAGCGCATCGTGATTGGTGGGTCGGAGGAGACGTCCACGCTCGCTGACGACGGTGCCTTGCAACACAGCCGGACGGACCTGCAGTTTATGACCTTGGATGGTCATGTGGTCGATCACGAGCATGGCGACACGGCCCACGTCTGTCCGTTGTGCGGTGTCGGCCCGTTTAGCCGTCACGCGATGACGACGTGCCAAGCTTGTCGCCGGTTCGTGTGCGTCGCTTGCGCGACACCATCACCGGTTGGGGTGCTGTGCGCTGCGTGTCACAGGCACGCGCGATGCCAAGCACTGAAGGATTTCTTCCTGAGCATCTTTTGACATGCAGCACTCATTTCTCACGAGCGCGAATCACGACAGCAGCGCGCGACGCTTTCAGGCGGCGCTTGCCATGGACGAGCGTTATGGCCTGTCGCGTATCGATGTTCGTCTGCAGCGGCTCGCACAACAAAGCAGCCTTCGTGGGCCGCTCGGTGACCACGTCCGCGTAACGTACGCGGCCATCGTCGAACAACAAGCCGCCGGCCTACAATTATTTCCGTTCCTCCAACCACCAACCAGCATCAGTGCGGGTGAGTTCCACTTCGGGGATGCCGGCCCTATCCCATTTCGTATCACGCGGGAGGAAGCGCAGTGCCATACCCTGCTAGCTGGGCCGTCAGGCTCTGGGAAAACAACTCTTGCGCAGCGCGTCGCCATCCAAGCACGCGCCCAGGGCGTGCACGTGATCGCGCCCGACTACAAAGGCGACCTCCAATGGCAAGCCGCCAACGACGAGGACTACCTCATCGTCCACGCCGACGCTCCACTCAACATTCTCGAACACGACAACACCATCAAGCGCGCACCATTCATCGAACTCGTTGTACAACTCCTCGCGCGCTCGTACTACGGCGGCGAACACCTCCGCCAAGTCGGACAAGAAAGCCTTGAGCAAGCATACGACCGCTACGGAACACCAAGCGTACAAGACTGGCTGAACATCGCCAAGAGCCTCATCTCGCCAAAGGACACGTACCAGCGACGCGACGCATACACCGGACTCGTCCACCGCCTCCAGCGGCTCATCGCCCAATTCCCCGGCATGACGAGCACGCGCCACGGCATCCCCCACACCGTCCTCGCACAGCGGAGCATTTACGTCGGCGCGCCACACCATAACGACACGTACGACTTTCTCGGCGCGTTCATCGTCCACCTCGTCCACTACGCCGCCGTCGCAGCACAAGACCGCGACCAACTCCGTCGACTCCTCGTGCTCGACGAGGGACTCCTGTCATTTGGCGCGAATAGCCGCATCGACGGTCCAGTACTCCTCCCACTCATCCCCATGCTGCGAGAACACGGGACCGGCGTGGTGATCACGACCGCGCACCTCGGCGGCATCCACGAGACACTGCGCGCAAACATGTACACCACAGCCGTCCTCCCACTCTCGAACGCCACCGACGCATCACTCGCCGCACGCACCCTCGGCTTGGGCGCCGCACAAGCCGAACACCTCCTCCGCCTCAAGATCGGCCAGGCAGTCGTGCGCACCGGCAAGTGCGAAACACCCTTCGTGATCACATTCAAACCAGCAACCATGGACAAGACGGTCGACCCAGCCCATTGGCAACGCGCCCTCGCGCGCACGGACAAGCTCGCGCCGGCCAACACCACGAGCACCCCGCGAACAACCATCCCCACACCAGCGACAACCACCAACCGACCTGCAGCACCGCCGACAGTGATTCCGTCCGACACACCACCGCCGATGATTGCGCATAACGCACGGGCGCCGGTGATTCCGCCCAACACCACACCCGTGATTGCGTCGAACACCACGCCAGCAGCGCCGGTAGCGATTGCGCCTAACACCGGTTCGCTTGTCGCGCCTGCGCTGGTCTTGCCCGTCGCGCTCAGCACGGCAGAGCAAGCACTCCTGAACGCCGTCGCTGATCTCGTGATTTCGACGTCGGTTGTCGCGTATCGCGCCGCAGGCCTCACGCTCGCGGCAGGTGAGCGCGCAGCAAAACACGCCAACGAACTCGGCTTCCTCAACCGCGAACCAATCATCGCGCACCAAGGCAGGGGAGGGAGCGCGATCGCACTACTCCTCAGTACCGCAGGCCTGTCGCGCCTCGACGCTAAACAGCCCCACGGATTGCGGGCCGGCTCCGGCGCTCAGCATCAGTATCTTGTGTTTGCCCTTGCGAAACTCATCCCTGACGCGCGTATCGAAGCCACGCTCGGCGGACAAGGTGGCAAGAGCATCGATATTTTATTGCGCCTAACACCCCACCACGAGCGACTCACTCGCGCGCTCACCACCAACGCAACCAGTCTGGTTGCCAATCAGGCACCGCTCAACAACGGCGATCTTCTCGCCATCGAAGTCGAAACGAGCGCGGACACGGTCGTGAACAACATCAGGAAGAACCTCGCGGCCGGAGTTGCGCACAACATCACCGCCGTCATGCCGAAAGCACTCGACACGGCACGCAAAGTCATCTTGCTCGACATCCCCAGCGACCAGCTCGCGCGTGTGCTCGTCGCGAACGTGTTCGACCTGATCGAGGCACTACAGGAGAAACGCCCATGAGTGCGCCGAATTGTCCGCACTGCGACGGCACGGGGCGCCTCGCAACGAACGTGCTGTTTGACTTGTACCGTTGCACGCGGTGCCGCAAGGAATACTGGGTCGACCATGCGACCTGCGGGCACCCGAACTGCGCGAGCTGGGTCGACCACGAGGCCTCGGGCTTGTGCTGGTACCACGCCGCACAACACGGCATCCACCCCGACGACGCCCCAAAGGACCCGTCGCTCTGCAACGCGACAGATTGCACCCGCGAACGTGTGGAGGGGGACCTTTGCCAGTACCACGCGTGGGAAGCACAGCACACGAGGGACGAACAATGACGACCAACGCGACAACCACCGACCTCCCCGTGGTCCTCACCCTCGACGAGACCGCGCGGTTCTTGCGGGTCAGCAAGGCGACGGCGAGCAACCTCGCCAGAGGAAAAGTGCACGGCGTCAAGCCCTTGCCGGTCGTGCGTGTCGGGCGCCGCGTGATTGTTCGTCGTGACTCGCTTTTGGACTGGCTTTCCCGCCAGGACAATAGTAGTGTTGTTCGTTGAAACGAATAGACTTATGGCGATCAGAGCACAACGCGGAAGCATCAGAAAACGAAAGAGTGGTGGAACACAAAAGTGGCTGGGGAGCTACTGGGACGACGGCCACCACAAGAGCCCGACGCTCGGCTTGTGCACCGAGATGACCAAAGCACAGGCCCGACAAGCCCTCGACAAAATCGTGCGACCAATCAACGAACAGGCCGGCGCCGTCGCCTATAGCCTGGACGGTTTCACGCGCCAAGTCGTCTATCCCTGGTGCGAAAGAGGCTGGAAGTACAGCACACGCGTAACGACCGAGGAGCGCATCAACCGCCTCATCCTGGGACGCATCGGAGACACGCCATTGTCATCATGCAACAGGGTGGTCCTCCAAGACTTCCTGGACGAGTTCGCAACGACCGGGTTGAGCCACTCCACCGTGCTGCACGTGCGGTGGGACCTCAACCTCATCTTCAAGATGGCCGTGAACGACGGCCTACTACCGCGCAACCCAGCGGAACTCCTCCACGCACCACGAGGACGGCGGAACGAGAAGCGCGTCCTCACCCTGCTACAGGCAATCATCATCCTCGCCAGCCTAGGCTTGCGCGAACGCCTCATCGTGAAACTCGCGGGCATTTGCGGGATGCGACCCGGAGAAATCGCCGGCCTACAATGGCACGACATCCAACCAACAAAACTCACCGTGGAGCGCCGAGTCTACAGAGGAAAGATTGACACGCCCAAGACACAGCAGAGTGTTCGCGCCGTCGCCATCCCAAAAAGCGTGAACGACGACATCACGGAGTGGCGCAGCATTTCGCGCAACACCGGCCCCGACGATTGGGTTTTCCCGACCGAGAACGGCAAGCGTCCGCTCTGGATTAACACGCTCTGGTACGACCACATCAGACCAACGCTCAAAAAGATGGGGCTTGATTGGGCGACGTACCAGGTACTCCGACGCAGCGCCGTCACCCTGCTCAACGCGCACGGTGCCGACGGTACCATCGTCGCCGCACAATGCGGTCACAGCGTCGACACGAGCACGAACGTGTACAACAAAGTTGGCCTAGAGCGACAACTCCACGCCGTACAAACACTCGACAACGCACTCACCGCCGAACCCTGCCGACGAGTATCCTAAACCAGACAGAACTCCCAAGCTCACAGAAACACTTTCTTGAGCGCCGATAGCCCTGGTTCACCGTTTCCTATCGTAGATGGTATGCCGGTGTCCAATATGCCGCACCGCAAGAGCATGTTCTTGCGTGAGCACGTCAATCAGCACCCGGTGCTCACCCACGCGCAGCTTGTACCCCGGGTCGTCAACGAGACGTTCGAGGAAGCGGTGAGGGTCACCGCCCGCAGCACCCACCTTCGCGACGATGCGACGAACCAAGTCCTTTGGGAGCCTCTCCAACTCCTTGAGCGCGGTAGGCGACCACAGCACGCGGTACGTCACTGGTACCGTCGAGTAACCTCATCATGCTCCACGTACGACGCGAGCGGTTCCCGACGAGCACGCGCGAGTGACCGACGCGCGCCAGCGGCGAGCGGGTAGGGTTCATCAACGAGCGCCGCAAGCCGCTCCACCGCGGATCGCAACTCCGCCATATCGCGCCGCAGCGCCGACATCTCCGTCGTCATAGGACCACACGAACGGGGTGCCGGTATAAATACCTTGTGTCGCGCGGACCACTGCAACGGACCGTTGCAGACGTGCACTCCATGACCACGGCGCTGACGCTACCAGTCGTCGGCCGCACAATCGCGGGCACAGCGTCGACACCAGCACGAACGTGTACAACAAAGTCGGGCTCGAAGCGAGCACCCGCTGCCGTGCAAACCCTCGACAACGCACTCACCACTACACCTGCTTTGCGAGCATCATAAGACAGAGTGCTCGGCTTCGAGGAGGACCACTGATGACCAGGGCTGACGCTCGGATGGCAACCATCGCGTGCCGACGAGCGGTGGCAGTCCTCGATCGACCACGTCGTCCGCATGGACGATTTGCTGGCGACCTACCGGAGTGCCTGGGCTGCGACCGCCAAGATGCGAGTCGCACCGCCCGACCATCTCATGGTGGCTCATGGCGTCTCACGACGCCTCGGTCCGCCGTCATGTGGATCGAGGTGCATTGGACTGTTGCAAAACGACAGGACCTGTGCTAGGGTAACGAATAAATGCCTATCGTGCTCAATGGCCGCACTATCTTTACCATTGGGGAGGCACTCGAACAGGCTGGTATCAGCCGGGCAACCTATTTCCGCTGGATCAAACAGGGCCGCATCCGGGACGCGGAGTACCGGGACCGCAACGGGCGACGAGTGATGACGCCAGAAGAGGTCGAGACGTTGCGAAGCTACGCGCAGCGCATGGTCGCGTCGTCGCCGCAGTTGCCCATGGAATTCGGCAAAACGACGGAACCAGTCGCTTGAAGAGAATGGCCCAATGATCCTGACCGGTGATGAAATCCGCGTCGAACTGCAGCGGGGCATGATCACGCTCGACCCGTTCGATCCCGCACAATTGAACCCGAACAGCTACAACTATCGGCTCGCATCCGAACTGAGGATCTGCGCCGATCCCGTTCTCGACCCGCGACAACCTGGTACGTGGACAACCGTGCAGATTCCCCATGAAGGCGTGGTGCTCGACCCCGGCAGGCTCTACCTAGGCTCCACCGTCGAGAGAATCGGGAGTTCGCGCTACGTGGCATCCCTCATCGGCCGGTCGTCGCTTGGCCGCCTCGGCATGTTTCTCCAGACCTCCGCCGACCTCGGCAACCTGGGAGCAACGCACTGCTGGACACTGGAAATCAAAGTCGTCCAACGGCTGCGCATCTATGCCGACATGCTCGCCGGGCAAGTGTCATTCTGGAAACCAACAGGGAAAGTCAGCCTCTATGCTGGCGTGTACGACACCTTCGACCGCGCCACGCCATACCAACAGCAGGAGTGCATCGCCCGATCGGAGCACGAATGATTCTGACAGGGCATGAGATCCTCCGCGAAGTTGAGGGAGGAAGAATTTGGATCGCACCATTTGACGCGGCGTGCGTCCAGCCAAACAGCTATGATTTCCGACTGGGACGCACCCTCTTGCAGTACACCGCGGATATTCTCGATGTCCGCCGGGAGAATCCCTGTAAACAGTTTGAGATCCCGGACGAGGGCTATGTTCTGCAGCCGGACCATCTCTACCTTGGCCATACGACGGAAGTCATGGGAAGCGATACCTACGTCCCAATCATTCGTGGCAGGTCATCAATTGCGAGGCTTGGCCTGTTTGTCCATATCACGGCCGACCTGATCGATATCGGCTCTCGCAATCAATGGACCTTGCAACTGCATGCCGTGCAGCCAGTACGGATCTATCCAGGAATGTTGATCGGGCAGGTGACCTTTTGGTGCGTGCAAGGCAAAATCTCGCTGTATCGTGGCAAGTATCAGAGTTCGATGGGGCCATGGCCGTCACGGTCGTATCTCGATGATGCAAAAGGAGTTTGCAATGGTACTAAGTGACACTGCGATCCTGCAGAACGTCAAGAAAGGGCGAATCCAACTTGAGCCTGCGCTCCGCAATGAGCATCTCCGACCCGCAGGCATCAGGGTTCACCTTGGGCCGACACTCCTCATTCCACAGGCAGGCCAAACGGTGGATCTCGCGAACCCGTCAGAGCTGCACTACGATCAGTACAACCTCAAAGCGGGACCATTCGTCCTTGAGCCCTCATCATTCGTGTTGGCGTCCACGCTGGAGCGCGTACAAACGGCATCAGACCTCTTGTGCACGCTCGAAGGCCGCAGCACGATTGCCCGGCTCGGGTTAGCGATTCACAATACCGCATCAGTGCTCGACGGCACACACGTGGGCTGGCTCACACCTGTCCTGGAGATCGCCAACCACGGGAACATGCGCGTGTTGTTGCGCAACGGGCTCCCCATTGGCATGTTGTGCTTCCATCAAATGAAGAGCAAAGCGTCAAAAAACACGCACCACAATCAGTATGTGGACCAAGCCGACACGACGCCGCCGGTGTTACACCTCGGTGCGGCCGTGCTAAATCTGTCGGAGGGGTTGGAGATCTGAGAGGATGAGCTTGCGATCGTAGAATCGCTGGGTGACGAGCGCCGTGCAGGTCGCACCGAACACCACCACCGGACGATGCCAGACTTTTGTCACCGGCGACGGCACGGACGACGACAATGCGTTGAGCGGCTCGTGCCGACCCTTGTGCTTCACCACAATGGATCCCGCATCGTAAATGGACACGGCCGGAATACGCTTCGCTGCGATGATCCAGATCGGGGCGGCCGGAAACGTTGGACAGTCCACGGTCGCCAACAGGGCATCGATGTCGACAAACGACATGGTCTGCTCTCCTTCGTAGGCTCGCACCTCCGCCGCGAGCAGTTGGCCACCCCGCAAGAGTCGCAGCGCTTCTGCTGTGGGGTTATCCTCGGGCAACGCCGCTTGTTTGAGCAAGCGTTCCACCGTGGCATCGTTCCATTCCAGAAACTCGGGCACTGTCGTCGGTGCCGGAGGCAGTACCGCCGGAAGGGCGCTCGGGTGCGCCCAGACCCAGTCGAGCAGGTCCCGGGCGACATACTCCCACGCGAGTTTCTGCAAATGATGGTACACGTCGAGCGTCAACTCGGCACGCGTACTCACAAACTGCCTAACAGGATCGACTCCTTCTGACGAGATGATTGTCACGTTGTCAGGGCCATCCGTCTGCAGTGACTGCATGACGGCGCGCAGACCGGTGCGAACATCCCGGCCCAACGTCAATAGCGCATCCTGCTCGACGTACGCGAGTCGATCGGCGTCCAACACGCCCTCCATGAGTCGATACGCCCACGCGGGTTGCGGCCAGGGAAAGCGGCCAAGTAACAACTGCACGAGGAGTTCGACCGTCAAGCTCAAGTGCGTGAATAGTTGCTCTGTTCGTTCGAGGTGTTCCAGGATGAGTATCGTTCGCACCTTGTCGTGCGGGACCAACACTGATAGCCGTTCGTCGTTGAGGTGTTGGCTGAACGCTGGCCCAAGGGAGTTTGACATCGGTGAATGGCCGATGTCCTGCAGCACACACGCGGCGAGGAGGTGTTGTTTCACTTCTGTCGGTAGTGGTGGGCTGGCGTCGAGCAATCCGCACAGTCTGTCGAGCGTCCACAGCGTGTGTTCCCACCGCGAGTGTGTCGCGGTCGGGAAGACGCGGCTGGTGAAGCCGAGTTGCTGTATCGATCTCAGTCGGCCCACGGTGGGATGACCGAGCAACGATACGATGATCCTGCGCGTCGCGGGATCAAGTCGGTTGATCGCCTTCAGATACGGCGGATTGGGGGATAGAGGCACGTCGCAAAGAACTCCGCAACAATCGAACACGTTGCGATCAAGGAGCAGGCTCCCAACTCGTGGGTCGTTTGGTGAGTTGCTTATACGGTTCGTCTTCAACCGTTGGGCCTACCCGTTGCCGGATGAAGCGTTTGATTCCTTTCGCTGGGCCCTTGGGCAGCGGAGGAAGTTCCGTAAATGCTTGCGAGAAGAACTCGTTGTTCCCCTCGCCCAAGACATCACGGAACACCTCGCTAAAGACGACCGATGATGCCCGCACACCGCTAGGCTTCTGATCGGACGCGATCGCATCAGCGACGAAACACACCGGTCCGGTCGGCCGCAGCACGCTCCCAGCGTTGCGGTACACGCTTACCGGACCGTAGTGGATGCCGACTCTCGTGTTTACCTGGACGCACTCGTCCTTCCCGAGGGATTCTACGAGCAACTGGGTCGTCATACGTTCTGCAGCCTGATGCCCGAATCGCTTCGATACCTCAAGCACGATGATTCCACCGTCGCCACCGGGAGAGAAATAGAGCGATGACGCCGGCCCGAGGTGTCCGTCTGCGCCCAGTGAGTTGAAGACATCGCTCACCGCCCGAAATCGCTTGCTCAGTTCGCTGCGGTCTCCCGCCGAAAACCGTGGAAGATCGTACCCGATCGCCACCGCATTCACACTCTTCGCGCGGGTGGCTGGCAGCCGTGTTGCGTCCAGACGCGAGATAGTCGGAAACGCTTGTGACGTTACTTTCCGCCCTTTCATCTTGCCGCGATCGTGCGCTTTGCCCACGAGAGCGACGGCCCGGGCGCCCTGGAGAAAGTCCTGTTCTTCGACGATATTCTGGACAACATCGAGATAGCTGCTATGCAAGACGCATCCTGGCGTATTGCTCGTTGTCGCCAATCGTGCCGCAATATTGAGGGGTTGGCCGATTGCGTTTCTCATGCCGTCCGCGTCCGCTAGGATCTCAAGGTCACCGTGCGTGACGCCAACACGCACCGGGATACCCAGTTGCGCCCACATGATGCCGAGTTTGTTGAGGTGGTGATGAATAAAGAGCGAGGAGGTGTCCGGAATGATCACTATCGCTCCGGTGAGGGAACTCAGCACATCGAGACGTTGGCCAATTGCTGGCCGTAGGCCCTGGCGCAGTGCGTCATGCAGGCCGACCATCGCGCCGTAGCTCGTCGTGGCAGGCCATTCCTTTACGCCCGGCACGGTGACGAAGGCGACCGTCGCCGTGATTAACTGGCCGTCACGAAGTGGTCGGAACGGCACCGACGCTGGCACCCGCTTCGCTCGTTTGCTGTTGGCTTTCGGCATAGTAGTTCCACCCTTCAGGCGCAAACGCGTTGACCTCACCGTCTCGCGACCGCAAGTATACGCCACTACCTTCGATGACCTCACCGATCAGGCGCACCTCTTCGGGAAGCTGAGCGCAAGCGGCGTGCGTCAGGTCGAGCGTGCCAACGAGTTGAAAGTCCGCGCCGGGTCCGAGAATGACGCGCACGACATCCCGGTCATAGTGCGCTGCCAGTGCTCGTGAGACGGGGTGAATCGGCAGCCGCTCGGTGTCCAGCACGATACCCACGCTGCTGCTCGCCGCTATCTCCGCAAAACTCTGCGCGACGCCATCCGTCACATCCATCATCGCCGTGCAATAACCGCCCATTGCGAGTTGGCGACCGAGGCCCACACGAGCGATCGGTCGACGGAAGTTACTCGTGAGCACGGCTTCCTGATCCAAGCTCAACTCCGCATGAGTGATGGCTCCTCGATAGAGGTAGTGAAGAAAAGCCGTTGGCGTGACACCAAGATAATCAGAGCAAAATACCTTGTTACCTGGACGCGCGCCGCTTCGGAAGATCGCCTGTTGCTGTCGGATCACCCCGAGAGACGTGGCGACGAGGTTCATCTCAACGGCGTCACTGAGATCACCGCCAAGGACGGGTGCGCCGTAATGATCCCCGGCCTCTTTCGCTCCGAGCAAAAAATCGTTCAGGTCGCTTACTGCGAAATCTGGCGGGAATGCCAAGTTCAGCAACAACGCTCTGGGCTCACCGCCGGCAGCTGCGATGTCGCTAATATTCAGTACCGCTAGGTACTGGCCGAGTTGGCGGAAGTTGATTAGCCCGAGCTTGAAACTGACGAGGTCGGCTGGCACCCGGTCGGTCGACGCGCAGACGCACACATCGTCGTTCATGGTCAGTAGCGCGCAGTCGTTGCCGACCCCTTCGTTCAGTCCTGACGGATTGAACAGCGGCCGAATGTACTCGGCAATCAACCGCTTCTCGCCGATATCACGGAGCGTGATTCCAGACACGCCGCGGCGCTGTTCACCCATTTGCGCTCGGGCGTGCCGCGAGCCAAGATCGGAGCAACTCCATCGCGTGTTCGGGTGCTGTGTAAATGATCGCAGTGCCTCCCACCGCCTCGAACGAACGACAGTTCTGAGGCGAATCATCAAGTAGTATCGCATCGGCAAACGTCAGGTGGTGCATATCCAACCACGGCTTGAAGAAGCCGATGACGTCCTGGGACTTCAATCGTCCAACTGCTGAAGAGCAAAGCGCGCCGCTGAGGACCGCCTGTAACTCCGGCTTGGCGTCGAGTTGCTCATAAAAGCAATCGACATTATCCGTCGCTAAGACGACGCAGACATCCGTCGGTAGTGCGGCAAACGCACCAAGAAGTGTTGCGTCCGTTCGCATGTTTCTGCAGTCGCGTTGCAGACGCCGCAACAAGTAGTCGTCGCGACACCTTCGGTCCAGCGGAATCTCGAAGGTTCGGATGATCGCCTCTGACGAAACCTCGCCGCGCTGCCAAGCATCAACCAGCGGTCGCTGCTCTACAAAGAGGCGGCGCCGCGACTCGTTGATGCGCTCGTGCAAGGGATGCTGGGCGTCGTTGGCAATGCTTGCCCAATAAACGTCGTTGCAAAGTACGCCGTTCCAGTCGACAAAGATGACGCTGCGCCAGATCGGAAGGCGAACGGCAAACGGTTTCTCCGATAGCTTGCGAACCATACGTGCAGCCTCAATGGGCGTTTCACTGCTCGGGGGAGGTTTTCAGTATACCAAGACCAAGGGCGAGCGAAGGTCTGCGCGAACATCGCCCGAGCCCGCGTCTAAGAATCATTCGGTCCGGAAGCATAGCCAACGGCATCCTCGACCCATTCGGCGTCCAGGCAACAACAACAACCCACGGCGGCTCGCGCAAAGCCCCACAATCAGGAGCGCACAAAAACCGTCGCCAAGACGGCTCTTGTAGTCTCTTGTAGTCTCGGAATTTCGTCCAACAAAATGGAGAGCTGTAAACTACTGATTCTAGATGGTTTTGGAGCGGGAGACCGGATTCGAACCGGCGACGTCCAGCTTGGGAAGCTGGCATTCTACCACTGAATTACTCCCGCCTTGCCCTACCAACAAACTAGTTAATACCTTGTTCCACAGGACTTCGTTGCTTCGTATCAGCCCACAATATAGCACAGCAGCGCCCAATCCGGCTTCGCCTGCCGCGCTTTCATGCCGCGCCCGCTCCGACGCCAACAGCGCCTACGTCGAGGTTCAGGCCGGGCTCATGCGCAACCAGGAAACCTATGCCTTCCTGGAACCGCGGCAGAGCATCCACTTCACCGAATATTGGATGCCTGTCCGCGCCATCGGCGGCATTGCCCGCGCCAACCTCGGCGGAGTGCTCCACCTCCATCGCGAGGGCGGCAGCCTGATCGCCGGCTTCAACGCCAACCGCCCCGTCGCGGGCGCCAAAGTCCGCATCCCGTGAGCTCCCGCCTCCTCCGCGAAGACACCGTCGACCTCGCACCCGAGCGCACTTGGACGCTCGAAATCGCCGACCCTCCGCAGTCTCATCTCACTTTCGAATTGTCCGATGCCGCCGGGCGCCCGCTCATGCGGCAGACCGATGGCGAGTACGACTGGACGCCGGAAGCGCTGATCCGAACCGGCCCGCAGCCTCGCCCGCCCCGGCGGACCGCTCGAACCCGGCGCCGGTCTGGAACTCAACGGCAACCTGCCGGCATCCTCGTCTTCGCCTACTAGTTCGCCCGCCTGTTGCCGGGCTTCCATGCTGCGCAGTGGAGCCCGCGGCCCGCCGCTCCGCCGCGCGCGGCGCGGCCTCAAGTTGGAACACCGGGATCTCCGGCGTGCTGGAAATTGACTTGGAGCACCCGCCGGAAGGCCGGGCGCTCCTCGAATCCGCCCTGCTGCTGCCCGACCGTAACCTGTCCCACCATTTCGCCCGGGAAGCCTTGCGCGCCATCGCCGCCAAGCCATGAGCGAATCCGTGCCTTCCGCCTTTCGCCCTAAATTTCGTCGATCTCCCGCTGCAGCTCCTTAGCCTGACGGCGGCGGCGCCACAAGCCGAATCCCGTCCAAACCGCCAGCAGCACCACCAGAGGCAGCACGTTTCGCAGAGGCTGGTAGCCCGAAATCGTGCCCCCCATCCACATCGCAATCACAATCATGCACGCCAGAAAGAGAGGTCCGTGCCATAGCCATGCGCGCCTCAGGTGATCGCGACGCTCTTCCAGCTCCCTGCGGTAGTATTCCAATCCGCTCGCGGCCTTCGCGTCCGGGCTCGCAGGCCGCCGCCAGATCCGGCGCCGGAACCGGTACAGGCAGATGGCCACCCAGGCGATCACGGCGGCGTAGCCCACTTGCTGTAGACGGTCGTGAGCCGGCGACAGCCGCCATGCCATTACCCCAATGAACAGCAGGGCTGCGCCGATGCTCATCAGAATCTCCCAACGGGTGCTGGAATCGAGCTCCTCCGTTCTCCTCTGCACAATCTGTTCCAGGTTCACAGTAAGCCTCTCCTCGGGCTGGTCCTTCCAAATCGCTCCCGCGTCTTTCCCTCTCGCCTCATCGGACATAGCGCTTCTCCTCGAAAAAACGGCTGGAAAGGATATTCTTGATCCGGTGTATCTTCATCCCCACATTGGCGGACGATAGCCCCGTGATCTCCGCGATTGTAGCTGTGTCCATGTCCTCCAGATGACAAATCATGATCTGCCGGTCCAACGGTTTGAGCTGCCGGATGAACTCCGAGAGCCGCGCGAGCGCTCTCTCGTGGTCGATGTCCGGATCGCCATGCCCGCTTGGCGCCGTCCGCTCGATTTCTTCCAGACTCACGAACCCCGCGTTTTTCCGCCGCTCCCGGTTCACATACGAAACCGCCGTGTTGTGAGCCACCCGGAACGTCCACGTCTTCAGTGAACACCGTCCGTCGAAAACTTCGAAGCTCCTCCACAATTGAAAGTGGATATCCTGCCGCAGATCGTGACGCTTTTCCGCGTCCGCTTCGTATCCGGCGGCCAGCCGGTCGATCGCGCGCCCAAACTCGGCCCTAGCCGTCGCGTACAATTCGTCCCGCTTCTCTCCCGGCGCCCCGCTGCTCTGCATGCGGCTCACAATATCATTAGTCGATGCACCGGCGATTTTATAACACCTCCGCGCATCCGCTCCGCGCATCCGTAGAGTAGCCTTTCAGGCTGCCACGTCGGCGTCCGTGCCGACGTTCTTCAGTGGGCCTGCATAAGGCGCGCCATCTGCGGCCCCACTCCATACTAGAATAATGACGATGCTTCGGAGACCAGCGTGACGCGGCGCGTTTTCATCTCCACAGCGGCGCTCGCCGCCACACGCGCCAGCGCGCCGGCGCTCGTGCTCGTGCCCGTTCATCGAATCGTGGATTCCCGCGCCCAGTGCCCGCCCCCGCAGCTTCGCCAATTCTGGTCCGCCATTTGGCCCGAAGCCGTCCGCAACTTCAGCCGCGGCGGCATCCAACTCCAAACCACCGACGGTCCCGGCGAAGTTCGCCGCTCCCCCGGCGATAACCCCATCTTCGTTGGCCTCCGCCGCGGTGTCGTCAACCTCGTCTTGACCGGCCACATCCCCATGAAATGGGACAACGCCCGCGCTCTGGCCGGCGTCACCACCATCCACGACGGCTATCACCTCTGCCTGATCGCGCTCCAGTATGCCCATGGCGATCAAGTCCCGTTCCTGTCCGTCAACACCTGTGTGCATGAGCTCTTGCACGCGCTGCTTCAGGACGTCTTCGTCAGCCGACCGCAGTGGTACCAGAGCGGCGGACGCGAGTTCCGGACCGATTGGTACGCCACCTGCCTCTGGCTCTTCCACGATGGCGCCGCCATCCGCCAATCCGCCCAGGCCTATCTCCGCCGCCTGCGATCCGCAACGGTGGGGCAGGCGGGGCACCCTCTGGGTCCGCCGGTCTAGCCTGGCTATACCCCCGCTTTTCTATTGCTTTTGGACCATCCGTATCGGTTATTAATAGGTTAAATACTTTTGCCCGGGAGGACCTATGCACAGGATCGTGGCGGGCGCCAGCCCGGACAGCACCTCGGTGACGCAGGCGTTCAGCGCCGCGGCGCACCAGGGGGTGGCGGCTTTTCTGATCACGGCGGCGAGCGGGCAGACGGGGCCGGGACAGATCGTGCTGACCTACAACGTGTTCAGCCGCAGCCCGCACGATCCGAATTTCAATCCGGACACGGACACGGTGTCCACCGACAACTTCCTGACGGCGGCTGCCAGCGTGACGGTGACCCAGGCGCCCTCGCCCACGCCGGCGCAGGCACTCATGCCACATAGCTTTCCTGGAACTCGGATCCTGCGGAAATCGTGGGTCGGCCCCCCTGGTCCGCCTGGTCCGCGCGGGTCCCCCTGGACTCGCTCTTCGCCAATAAAAATCGCCATCATCCGCGCTGCGCACGCCGACGGGGGCGTCGGGCTGGACCTGGCACATTCCAGCCGCCGAAGTGCCGCCTCCCTACCTCAGCCCCGGCGCCCCGTGCGCCGGTAGAGCAGCCACGCCGTCGCGATCACGGCTGCCGTTCCCACCGCCAGCTTGCTCTCGAACAGCCACACGTTCTTCACCTCCGCCGTCGGCACGACGGAGCAGAGGATGGCCAGCAGCGTGATGGCCCAGCCGGAGATGGCGCTGAGGCGTTTGCCGGCCTTCCAGGCGCTGCCGAAGATGTAGAGGAAGGGGAGAAACCCGGTGATCACCATCAGCGAAACCAGTTCCTGGTAGGCGGCGCGCATGGTGTCGCCGAGTTGAATCGCGATCAGCAGAAACGAGGCCAGCACTCCCAGGGTCACGATGGCGAGATGCGGCGTGCCCCATCGCGCATGCACCTTGCCAAAGGCCGCCGGCAGCAACTGGTCCACGCCCGCCGCAAAGGGCAGGCGCGACACCGAAGTGCCCAGGCCGCCGAACTGGCCCATGGCGGAGGCCATCACCAGGAGCGCGATCAGGGGCGTCAGCCAGGCCAGGCCCAGGGTGCGCGCGGCGCTCCCGCCGGCTTCGGCCAGGCCATTCATCTCGCTGATTTTTTCGGGGCGCAGGATGACCAGCAGGGCCACGGTCGTGGAGGCGTAGAAGACTGTGGTGAAGGCGGAGGCGATCCAGCCGGCGCGCGGCAGGGTGCGCGCGGGGTCGTGGATCTCGCCGCCCATCAGTCCGGCCATCTCCAGCCCGCTCATGGCGTAGGCGATAGTGGACCAGAAGTTGACGGTGTCCCAGTTCCAGGTGGGAGCGATGCGGATGGGCGTGGCCGACCCGTGCCGGCTGAAGATGACGGCGGCCACCGTCACCAGCAGCGCGCCCATCACCGAGGTGGCGGCCGCACCCACGTTCTCGGTCCACTTGCCGATCTTCATGCCGATGAGGTTGGTGCCGAGCGCGACCCAGATGGCCACCAGCGAAAGGGCGAGCAGGAAGACGCGGCTGTCCGCCAGGTAGGCGTACGAGGGCCCCAGCGCATAAATCCCCGCGCTCATGTAGAACATGGCGGCGCTGGGGAACCAGAAGGCGATGCCGATCCAGTAGACGATGAAACAGAGGAAGCCGTGCCAGCGGCCGAAATCGTTGCGCGTCCAGACGTACAGGCCGCCTGCGCCCGGATATTTCACGGAGAGCGCGGAAACGGCGATGGCCAGCGGCACCATGAAGAGCACCGCCGCCAGCAGCCACAGCGTGATGGACCCTGGCCCCGCGTGCGCCGCCGCCGGAATCCAGCGCGTGCCCACGATGCACGCGATGGCGAAGAACGTAATGTCGCGCAGGCCGAGCTCGCGCTTCAGTTGTGGGGCGTGGTCATCCATTGCGCATCATCCATTCAGGCGCGCCATCTCGGCGTGGAGTTCGATCGAGATGCGCCGCAAGCCTTCGCCCAGGAACTCCGGTTTTCCGCCCAGCCAGATGCGGATGTAGCCTTCCAGGCCGAGATGCGCCCCCGGAACAATCAGCACGCTCTGCTTGACGCGGATGCGCTCCGAGAGTTCGAAGCTCGGCGTCGGCGATTGATAGCGCATCAGGCAGAGTGCGCCCGCCTGGGGTTCGCGAAAGGTCAAGAACCCGCCGAACGTGCCGGCCCACTCGCGCATCAACGGCAGGTTGTGTTGCAGAATGGCGCCGGTGCGCGCGTAGAGCTTCTCGCGGTTTTCCGGCCGCACCGCGACGCGCGCCACGGCGTCGGAGATCTTGTTGGGGCCGATGGTGATGTAATCGTGCTGGCTCCAGCACTCGGCCACCACTTCCGCCGGGCCCACGATCCAGCCGATGCGCACCCCCGGGATGCCGTACGCCTTGGAGAGTCCGCTGGTGACGATGACGCGATCGCTCATCCCCCAGAAACTCGGCGTTCGCGGGCGCGCGATTTCGGCGCCCAGGTAGACTTCGTCGGCCAGCAGCCACGCACCCACCTGTTCGCAACGGCGCACCATGCGCTGCATGGCCTCTACCGTAAGCACCGCGCCCGAGGGATTGTTGGGGTTGGAGACGTAGACCAGGCGCGTCTTGGGATTGACGGCGCGCTCAAATTCTTCCCAATCGGGCTCCCAGTCCTGGTCGATGCGCAAGCGGAAGCGATTGATCCTGGCGCCCAGGCTCTTGGGCACGCCGCCGTACTGCATGTAGTTGGGGACTTCGAAGGCCACCTCGTCGCCTTCCCGCACGAGCGCCAGCGCCAGCAGATAATTGGCTTCCGAGGTGCCGTTGGTGACTTCGATCTGCTCCACCGACGCGCCCGGGTAAGCGCGCGCCAATTCCTCGCGCAGGGCGATGGTGCCGTTGGATTGGCTGTAGCCCAGCGGCGTGTCGAGGATGGCGTCCAGGTCGAGCCCCATTTCGCCGAGTTCGCGCAAGGTCACGGGGCGGATGCCGCTCTCGCTGAGATCCATCTCGACCACGTTCTCCCACGTCGACTGCATGCGCTCCATTGCGAACGGTTCGATCTTCAAAGTGCCCCCAGGTAACAATATTCGGCGATGTACAGGTCTTCCACGCCGAGCCCGGTGAAATCCGCCACGGTGACGCCCGCGGAATCGGTCGCCACGGGCGCATCGCAGTACTCGCCGATCTCCACCGCGCGGCCCGCTTGTTCCGGCGCGTGTTGCAATTCACCCAGCTTCTCACACTGGCGGCGCGAATCCACCAGCAAAAGCGAGGCGCGGCGCAGAATCTCGGGATCGAGTTCCTGCTTGCCGGGGGAATCCGAGCCCACGGCGGAGATGTGTGTGCCGGGCTGCACGTCGCAGGCGCGCAGCAGCGGGAGGCGGGAAGCCGTCGCGGTGACGATGAGGCGTGCCGCGCCGGCGACATCGGCGGGCGAACCGGCGGCCGCGATTTCGATTTGCGGGAGCGCCGCCTGGAGTTCGCCGCGGCACTCCTCCGCGCGCTGCCGATTGCGGCCCCAGATGCAAATTTGCCCGAGGGGAAGGATTTCGGCGTGCATGCGCGCCTGCAAGCGCGCCTGAATGCCGGTGCCGAGGATGCCCAGCACACGGTCGCGGCGGCCCAGTTCGCTCGCCACCAGCGCCGCAACCGCGGCGGTGCGCACGTCGGTGAGATGTCCGGCGTCGGCCAGGAATGCCACCGGCTCGCCGGTTTCGGCGGACGAGAGCAACATCATCCCGTTACCCACCGGCAGGCCGCGGGCCAGGTTGCCGGGAAACGTGGCGGCGATCTTGAGCGCGAAGTACTTTCCGCCGCGGCGATAGCTGGCTTTGATGTGGACCTCGGCGTTTTCCGGAGCGATGGCGAGGTGCATGGGCATCGGCATGTCGCACTGGCCGCGGGACCAGGCGATGACGGCGTCGCGCATACGGTCGACGATCTCGGGGTAGACGAGGACGCGTTGGATCTGGGCCAGATCGAAAATGCGCATTAAGGAAAGACTAGCAGAGGCGCGTGGGGTTGGAAAAAAAGAAATAACATATTTAGCCGCCGATGAACGCCGATGAACACGGATAAAAACGGTTCTTGCTTATCCGCGTTTATCGGGTGCGCCAGGCCAAGCCTGGCTGATCTTGTGAGATGAAAGGAACTCACCATGTAAATTGCCCATTCGACATGTAGCCAATCGGGCGTGAAACGGGGCAACCCGTTCTGACGAAGCCCCGAAAGGCGAACCTGTGAGCTGCAGCGCAAGCAAACTCGTTTCGGCCTCGTTACGCGACGGAAGTGGACAGTCCGCCCGATTTGGATGAAGCCTGA
>JBEKDV010000113.1:0-23153 GCA_050014175.1 Candidatus Solibacter sp.
CAGCCCGCCGTGAACACATCGGCCGCGGTTGCTGCCGCTCGCTGATTCGTTCTGATGATGCGATTTGCGAGAGTACTTACGGCGCTCTGTGCCGCGGCCAGTCTCCTTCAGACTGTCCGCGGCCAGGCCGCGAACTTGCGGGTCCGCTCAGACCTCGAATGCCGCTTGAGCATCGACGGCCAACCTGGAGGCGTACTGAAGCCCGGCGATGAAGTCCGCCTCAATCTTGTGCCGGGCGATCACCAGATCGAGGCGGTGCCCGTCACCGGCGGCGCCACCTGGCAAACCACGGTCACGCTGACCGAAGCGGACCGGCAGGAGGTGAGCATTCCTCTGCGTGCAGCGGTGGCCCGGGCGGAAGCCAAGGCCCGCGGCTATTGGGTCGATCCTCAATCACGGCTGATGTGGGCCGCCGCGGTCAATGGCTTTGGTGTGAGTTGGAGTCAGGCTGTCTATTACTGTCGTACGCTCACCGCTGCCGGCTTTACCGATTGGACTCTTCCCACGATTGACGAGTTGCACGGTCTCTTCGGCGGTCCTCCGAACGAAGGCGGCCACCGCATCGCCGGCCCGATCAAGTTGACCGGGTGGGCGTGGAGTGGGTCGGCAGGTCAGGAACCGGGAGAGCACTGGGCGCTCGACTTTGGCGACGGCGCGCGCGCCTCCGTGGTCGCCGGCGATTCCGGTTTTAACCGGGCGCTGTGCGTGCGCCGCAGTTCCATGTGACGGAGTTAACCGATATCGAGGCGTAACCGTTTTTCACAGAAACCTTTTAGGAGAATGAAATGGCAACCGCACCGAACTTGTCTTCACTGAACGTCACTTACCGGCCCCAACCAACCGCTCACCAGCACACGGGCGACGAGCCTCGGCGGGAGTTCGATTTCCGGCTAGCTTGACAGCTCCCATTAAAATATCATATTCTCGATCAAGTTAATAGAGATCTGGAGGACGACATGAAATTCCGAACCTCTCACCCTGGTTTCCGCACTGCTGTCCGGCTTCTCCCCGTGCTTGCGCTGTGGGCCGGAGGCATACTCGCCGAAACCATCGACTCGCAGTATCGCGCCCAGGTGGAGCAGTGGCGCCAACAGCGCGAGGCGGCACTCAAGGCAGATGGCGGGTGGCCCACCGTCACTGGGCTCTTCTGGTTGAAGGAAGGCGACAACACAGTGGGTAGCGATGCCTCGAATGACATTCTTTTGCCGGATGGATCGCCCGGCCGCCTGGGCACAATCCGGATTCAATCCGGCCAAGCCGCATTCACGGCCGCCGGCCCCGGCGTTACGCTCAACGGCAAGCCGGTGAGCCAAACCGAAGTCCGCCCGGTGGCTTCGGACGCGCTGGTGGCCGGGCCGCTGCAGTTGCTGGTGATCAAACGAGGAGAGCGGCTGGCCCTGCGCTTGAAGGACAACAACAGCAAGGCGCGCCGCGAATTCACCCATTTGAGCTGGTATCCGGTGGCGGAGGATTGGAAGATCAAGGCCAAGTTCATCCCCGCCGCATCCCCCGCCAAGATCGTATTCGATACCATCATCGGCGAGCAGGAAACCTCGGAAAGCCCCGGCTATGTGGAGTTCGAGCGCGGCGGCGTCACCTACCGCCTGCAGGCTGCCGCTCAGGGCCGGCGTCTCTTCTTCGTGCTCCGCGACCAGACCAGTGGCAAGTCCACGTACGCGGCCTCGCGGTTTCTCTATGCGGATGCGCCCCAGGATGGCAGCGTGATTCTGGACTTCAACAAAGCGGAGAATCCGCCCTGCGCTTTCACTCCGTACGCCACCTGTCCGCTGCCGCCGCCGCAAAATCGGCTCGCTCTGCCCATCACCGCCGGCGAACGCAAGTACGAAGGATTCTCGCATTAGCCCATCTCCTGAGATCGTTCTCGAACTGCAAGGGGTAGTGAATCGCTACCCGGGAAATGGCGGCTGGGTCGCGCAGGCGTTGACCCGCGCGTGGCGCGGCCTACGATACAGGCCGTCTTCGGGTTCAGATGTGCGGGGAAGAGCACGCTCCTGCGTTGCATCAGCAGCCTGGAGGCGCCAGACCCTCGCCAGGTGGCAGGTGCGGCGAAGATTAGCTTTCTGAGGCGACGTGCCGGCGGCGCAACTTTGTTGAACTGGATCGTAGCTTGAGGGCGGCGAGCAATCCGCCCCATTAAAAGCGTGCCGATGCGGCGCTGAGTCTGACCATCTCATTTCCGGTTCGGGCAAGTGAGGCATGAGGGAGGTGGTGTCGGGAGTTGCCAAGCAAGAAGGTCGGCAGTTCGACTCTGTCCGGGCGCACCATAAAATCAATTCATCAGCGTTTCCTCAATTTGCCGGCTGGTTGGCCGGGTTTATCCCGCTCAAGCCTCCAAGAGGAGGCCGGAGACGCTCGCCTTCGCTGTGGAATATGCCGAGGTCTTGACGGACAATGAAACGGAAGGTCATGGTGATGACGCTGGACACACTGCGCGTGGACAAGAGAGCTGAGATTCTGCGCCTTGCCGAGTTGCATGGTTGCCGTAATGTTCGCGTGTTCGGCTCGGTGGCTTCGGGCGAGAACAAGCTCGGGAGCGATGTCGATTTTCTTGTGGACTTGGAGAAAGGCCGGGGACTGCTCGATATGGGTGGCTTCCTGTCGGATCTCCAGGACTTACTGGGCGTTGAGGTGGATCTGGTCGAATCCGACGGCATCCATCCCTACATCCGGGAACGTGTCCTTGCCGAGGCCACGCCTCTTTAGCCACCTATGCCAGCCAAGGACCCGCTCGTTTACATCATGCACATCCGCGACTCCTGCCGCCGTATCGCAGAGTACACAAATACCGGTGGTGACAACTGGACCTCCAATCATCTGATAATGGACGCTGTCTGCCGCAACATCACAATCATCGGCGAAGCTGCCCGCAAACTGGATGAGTCGTTTCGGCGGGCGCACCCGGAAATTCCGTGGTCGGGCATCATCGGTACTCGGAACATCGTCATGCACGCTTACGAGTACCTCAGGCCGGAACTGGTAAGGGAAATGGCTGAAAAAGACGTGCCAGAGTTGCTTGCGCATTGCCTTAGCATTTTGGGTGAGGAGTGAGCCTGCACTGGAAACGTTAGAATGAGGGCGATGGCAGCGGCGCGTGTCGGCTTAAGACCAACGATGGAAAGCAGGCTGGTACTGATCGCCGGATTCGGTGGATTGCTGCTCCTGATGGCGTTTGCCGGCGCCGACGGGATCCAAGCCCTCAAACAGATCCAGAAATCGAACGATCGGATTCGCGAGGATTTTCTGCTGCGGACGCAAGTCCTGGAACGCATTCGAAGCGACCTCTATCGCTCCGGCACCGATCTCCGGGACTACCTGCTGGAGCCACAGGCCGGCAGAGCCGAAGGCCATCGCTATACGCTCCTGGAAACCCGCAAGGACATGGATGCCGCGTTAGAGGAGTATTCGCGGCTGTTGAGCAGTGGCGAGACGCAACCGTTCACCGTGCTCAAGCGCGAGTTGGCCGATTATTGGCGCGTTCTGGAACCTACCTTCGAGTGGACGGCAGCGCGGCGGCAGAGGGCGGGATACGCATTTTTGCGCGATGACGTGTTCCCCCGCCGAACGTCGATGCTCTCCATCGCCGACCAGATCGGGCGGCTCAACGAGGCGCAACTGAATTCCGGAAAGGTGGCGGTGGAGGGGGCGTTTCGCCAATTCCAAAGCCGCCTGACGATCACGCTCGGCCTGACGATTGCGTTAGGGTTGGCGCTGGCGATATTCAGCACACGGAAGATCCTGAAACTGGAAGGCACGAGCGCCCAACACTACCAGGAGATGAGCCAGGCCCGGGCTGAACTGAGGCAATTGTCCGCGCGTCTTCTGGAGGCGCAGGAAGAGGAGCGGAGGCTGATCTCGCGCGAACTGCACGATGAGGTAGGGCAAGCGCTCACCGGCGTGCTGGTGGAGATGGCAAATCTATCGAATCTGATCCGCGCCAACAAAGAAGAATTCGCCCTGTCGCAGAAAGCCAACGAGATCAAGACCTTCCATGCTCGACGATCTGGGCCTGGTCCCGGCGTTGCAGTGGCAGGCCCGCGAAGCATCCAAACGGAGCGGGATTTGGGTGAAGGTGGCCGCCGGGGAGGTTTCCGAGGAACTCCCGGAAGACCACAAGACGTGCGTTTACCGGATCGTGCAGGAGGCGCTGCACAACATCGTGCAACACGCCAACGCGCGCAACGTGACCATCACGGTTGCCCAGGAGCCGGACCGGTTGTTGTTGTCGATACAAGACGATGGGCGGGGGTTTAATCCACCACAGGAGAGGGGCATGGGCCTGATCGGAATGGAGGAGCGTGTAAGCGCGCTTGGGGGCCGGCTCATGGTGGAATCGGCGAGCGGCGAGGGTACGCTGCTCCGGGTCGCGCTTCCCCTGCCTCAGGCGGTTACGGCAAACGCCGGTTGAACTATGAGAACCATCCGAATCCTTCTGGCGGACGACCATACCATCGTAAGAAAGGGCCTGCGCATGCTGCTCGAAAGCCACGAAGGTTTTCGCGTGGTTGCGGAGGCTGCCGATGGCCGCGAAGCGGTGGCGCTGGCGGAGCAGCACCGGCCGGACATTGTGGTCATGGATCTGGCCATGCCTGTTTTGAACGGCATCGAGGCGGCGAGGCAGATCTGTAGCGGCGACACTCACTCGGCCATCGTCTTCCTGAGCATGCATTCCGACGAGGGATATGTTCTGAAAGCGCTGAAGTCCGGGGCGAAGGGGTATTTGCTGAAAGACTCCGCCGAACACGATCTGATCAATGCAGTGGAGACGGTGAGCGAGGGCAAGGCGTTTTTCAGCCCGGCCATCAGCAAGATGCTGGTGGAAGACTACGTCCAGCAAATGCGCGAGCAGAAGGTCGAGGACAGCTACGATCTGTTGACCACCCGCGAACGGGAGGTACTGCAGCTTCTGGCCGAGGGCAGGAGCAATAAAGAGGTTGCGACGGTGCTCGACCTGAGCCTGCACACGGTGGAGACCCATCGCAGTCACATTATGCAGAAGCTGAATCTGCATAGCGGGGCGGAAATGATTCTCTACGCCATACGGAAGGGCGTCATCACTTAGTGCAGGGCTCCAGTCTGGTAATCGACGAAGATCCTTTGCGTCTGGTATTCGTACAGCGCGCTGGCGTCGGCGATCTGGGCGGAGGTGACGTTGAGTTGCGCCGTGGTCAGTTCGACGATGTTGCCGAGCCCGAGATCGTAGCGCGCCTGCGCCAGATCGAAGGCTATCTTTGACTGTTCGAGCAGTTGCCGGGTGAGAGCCATGCGGTCGTAGGCGGTGGTGGCGCTCAGCCAGGCGACACGCACGTCGCGGATGACGCGGTTTTGCAGGTCGTTGACGTTTTCGGTTGCGGCCTTGGCCTTCAGTTCGGCTTCGGCCTGCCGCGCTTTGAACAGGCCGCCGTTGAAGATGGGGATGGAGACGTTCATGCCGATGGCGCCGTAGCGTCCCGGAATCGTTTCATAGCCGGTGGGTACGAATCCGGCGGTGCCCATCACGCCAAGGGACGGGTAGTAGAGGGCGTGCTCCGCCCGGGTGAATCGCTCGGCGGCGCTCTGCTCGAGACGGAGGTTTTTCAGTTCGGGACGGTTCTCGATGGCCACACGGAGCAGGTCGTCCACCCGGAGCGGCATGGGCGCCGGCATAGGCTCCTCGTCGAGAACAAATCCCGATTCGTTCGGCAGTCCCATGGCGGCTGCCAGGTCCGCTTCGTCCGCCTTCAAGTCGCTCTGTGCCTGCACCAGGAGCAGTTTCGCGTCCGCCAGGTTGACGTTGGCGAAGCTGACGTCGAGATTCGATTTCAACTTGCTTTCCGCCAGAGCCGAAACCTGGTCCGCCACCGTTTGGCGGGCAGCCACGGTCTGGGTGGCAACTTTCAGCAATGCCTGTGCGCGCAGCACGGCGAAATAGGCCCGGCTGGTGGTGAGAAGGATCTGCGCCCGCGTGGTTTCCGTGACCTGATCCTGCGCCGAGGCCTCCAGTTTGGCCATGGCGATGAGGTTGCTGGTGCGGCCGAAATCGGTGATCATCTGCGCGACGGAGAGGCCCGACCCGACGTGGTTGTACACGATCGGATTATTCAATCCGCCGGCGGCCAGACGGCTGCCATTGTCGGCTCCGACGCTGGTGAAGAGGCCGGTGAGAGAGGGCTCGTAGGCCGACTTGTATTGCGGCGCCACCTGATAGGCAGCCGCGGCGTTGTATTTGGCGGCGGTGAAGCTCGGGTTGTTCCGGATGGCCAGGCGCTGCGCCTCGGCGAGCGTCAGGTGCATGCGCGACTGGCCGTACATCGGCGCCGGGCCGAGACAGACCATCGGGACAGCGAGATAGATGAAAAGGGAACGCACGATTATTCGGTCCTCCGTTCGCCATAGACCAGGGAATACGCTGCCGGCACCAGAAATACCGTAAACACCACCGACACGCCGAGGCCGCCCAGAATGGCGCGGGCCAGCGGCGCATATGCCTCGCTGCCGGCCCCGAGTTTCAGCGCCATCGGCAGCAATCCGATGATGGTCGCAAGCGAGGTCATCAGCACCGGCCGCAAGCGGACCCGGCATGCCATGGCGACGGCTTCGCGCACGGCCATGCCTTCTTCGCGCAGGTGCCGGGTGAACTCCACGATCAGGATGCTGTTGGAAACGGCGATGCCGACCAGCATGACCACCCCCATGAGCGACATCACGTTCAACGTGGTGCCCGTGAGCCAGAGCGTCAGGATGACGCCGGTCACTCCTGGCGGCACAGCGAGCAAAATGATAAAGGGATCGACGAACGAGCGGAATTGCGCCACCAGGATGAGGTAGAGCAAGACCACGGCAAGGCCGAGTCCCACCGCGAAACTGCTGAAGGACGCGCGCATTCCCTGCACCATGCCGCGCAGCGTCACGGAGAGTCCTTCGGGTACGGCGGTGCGGGCGATGATGCCGTCGATGGCATTGGCAATCCTGCCCAGGTCTTCGTTGAGCGGGCGGACATAGACGTCGATGGTGCGGCGGAGCTGGTAATGGTCCACCTCGGTGGGCGACTTAATGCGGCGAATATTGCTGATCATGTCCAAGCGGGTGGGCAGGGTGCTCTGGGTGGCGCGCAGCGGAATGGCCCGCAGATCGGCCATGGTCTTGACCTGGCCTTCCGGATACTGCACGGTCAGCATGTAGTCGTTCCCGGTATTGGGATCGATCCAGAAGCTGGGCGCGATCATCTGGTTGGAGGTGAGCGCGGTGATTACGTTGTCGACCACCTCCTCCTGGTCCAGACCGAGTTGGCTGGCGCGCGTGCGGTCCACGTCGAGTTGTAGCGCGGGATAGTCGATGTCCTGCGGGATGAAGACGTCGGCGACACCGCCGATACGGCGGATCTGGCTGGCAAGCTGCAGCGCGGTGGCATAGGCGAGATCCATATTCGAACCGGCCACCTGCACGTCGATGGGCGCGGGCAGCCCGAGGTTCAATACGGCATCCACCAGCCCGCCCGACTGGAAGTAGGCGCTCAGCTCGGGCATGTCCGATTCGATTTTCTTCTTCACGCGGGCCATGTATTCGTAGCTGCCGGTCTGGTGATCTTCCTTCAGGCTGACCTGCACGAAGGCGGTATGCATGGCCGAGTTGGTAGTGTAGATGGCCGAGAAATCGGGGGTGGCGCCGATGTTGGAAACCACCATGCCGAAGTCCTTCGGCGATACCACGCTGCGCACCAGATCTTCGACCTTCGCCACCTCGTTCTCGGTGACGGAGATGCGCGTCCCGTTGGGCGCCTTGAGGTTGATGACAAACTGTCCCGCGTCGGTGCGCGGAAAGAAGGAGAGGCCGAGCAGCGGAACCACCGCCAGGCACGCGGCGAAGGCCAGCGCGAAGACGGCAAGAGTGGCCGCGGGCCTGCCCAGCACCGCCCCCACCAGGCGGTCGTAGACTCGGAGAAACGCTTCGAACCGATTGTTGAACCAGACGTTGAAGCGTTCGCCGAACGATCGCCGGGGGGCGGTGTGGTCGACCGTCACCGCCTGTTCCGACGATGGCGTTCCATGGTGCGCCGCGCGGATGAAGCGCGCGCAGAAGAGCGGGACCACCGTCATGGCCACGGCGAACGAGGCGAAGAGGGAAAGCGCCACCGCCAGAGCCAGCGCGGAGAACAGGAACTTGCTGACGCCGTAAAGAAAGGTGACCGGGAAGAAGACCACGACGGTAGTGAGGGTGGCCGCCAGAACGGGAAGGGCCACTTCGCGGCCCCCTTTTTCCGCCGCAATCTCCGGGGGCTCGCCCAGTTCCAGGTGGCGGTAAATGTTCTCCAGTACGACTACGGAGTTATCGATGAGCCGCGAGAATGCCAGCGCCAGCCCGCCCAGCACCATGCTGTTGATGGACCCTCCGCCGAGCGACAGCGCGATGAACGCGGCCAGCGCCGAAAGCGGAATGGAAAAGAACACCGCGGTGGTGGCCCGCATGCTGCCCAGAAAAACCAGGATCATCACCGAGGTGAGCAAGAGGCCGATGCCGCCTTCGTGCAGCAGGGTTTCAATCGCCGTTTTCACGAACACCGATTGATCGAACACCACCCTTGTGATCAATTCCTTGGGCACGTCGAAGAGGTGCAGCACGGCGTCCTTGATGCCGTCCACCACGGCGATGGTATTGGTGTCGCCGCCTTGCTTGAGCACCGGCACGTAGACCGAGCGCTGGCCGTCGACGCGTACGATATTGGTCTGGATCTGGTGGCCGTCCTCGGCATAGCCAATGTCCCCCACGCGGACCGGCGACTGGCCCACCATCTTCACCGGCAGCCGATCGATCTCGCCCACGGAGCGGAGCTGGCTGTTGGTGTAGATGTTGTAGTCCAGCGGTCCTACCTGAACGTCGCCCGCCGGCAGAATCAGGTTGGAATCGTTGACGCTGCGCACTACGTCCATGAGGCTCAACTGGTGCGCTTCCAGCTTGTAGGGGTCCGCATACACCATGATCTGGCGGTATTTGCCGCCAAAAGGCTGCGGCACGCTGGCGCCGGGGACGCCGGCGATCTGGTTGCGCACCTGGAATTGCGCGAGGTCCCGCAACTGGGTTTCGTCGAGCCCTTGTCCCTTGAACGTGACCAGGCACACGGGCAGGCTCGACGCATCGAATTTGAGCACCACCGGCGGCAGCGTGCCCGGCGGCAAGCGCCGCAATTGCGCCATCGCCAGATTGGAGATGGTGGTGACCGCCGAATCCGGGTCGGTGCCCGGCTGGAAGTAAACCTTGATCACGCTCACGCCCGGAAGGGACCGCGATTCGATGTGCTCGATGCCCGCGCCCAGCGTAAAGAAGCGTTCGAACCGGCTGGTGATGTCGGTTTCGATCTGCTCCGGCGGCATGCCCGAATAAAACGTCGCCACCACCACCACCGGGATGTTCATGGAGGGGAACATGTCTACCGGCATGCGTTTCAGGCTGGTCACGCCGACCACGGCGATGATCAGGCAGACCACCACGATGAAATACGGATTGCGAATGGCAAACGCGGACATGGCGGATTACGTCCCCCTGGGCGCATCGTCCCGCCGGTATGCCACATAATACGCCGCCGGCACCATGATGACCGTCATCATCAGCGATACGCTCATGCCGCCCACGACGGCGCGCGCCAGCGGCGCATAGGACTCGCTTCCGGCGCCCAGCTTCAAAGCCATGGGAAGCAGCCCGATGATGGTGGCGAGCGACGTCATCAGCACCGGCCGGAGGCGCACGCGCGCGGCCGTCACTACAGCCTGCCGCACGGTCATGCCCTCTTCGCGCAGATGGCGCGTGAACTCCACGATCAGGATACTGTCGGAGACCGTCATGCCGATCAGGATCATCAGGCCCATGAGCGACATTACGTTCATGCTGGTCTTCGTCACATAGAGAATCACGAGCGCTCCGGTCAAACCAGGCGGCACGGCAGTGAGAATCAACAGGGGATCCATGAACGATTTGAACTGCGCCACCAGGATGAGGTACAGCAACACCACCGAGAGCAGCAGGCCGATGCCGAAACTCCGGAAGCTCTGCCGCATGCCCTGCACCAGGCCGCGGAGTGTGACCGTGACGCCGTTGGGCATCGCGGTGTGGGCGGTGAGCAGGTCGATGGCGCTAGCGATCCGTCCCAGGTCTTCGCCTAGCGGCTGCACGTAGATATCGATCACGCGCCGCAATTGGTAGTGGTCCACCTCGGTGGGCGACTTGATCCGCCGGATGGTGGAAATGGCGTCCAGGCGGGTGGATGCAGCGACGTTCTGGCCATGCACGGGGATCGCCCGCAGGTCGTCGAAGCTGCGGATCTGTTGTTCCGGATACTGCACCGTCAGCATGTAGTCGTTGCCCGTTTTCGGATCGATCCAGAAGCTGGGTGCGATCATGGCGTTGCTCGTGAGCGCCGTGATGATGTTGCCGACCACCTCCTTTTGGGTCAGTCCGAGTTCCAGCGCGCGGGTCCGCTCCACATCGAGCTGAATGGCCGGATAGTCGATGTCCTGCGGCACGAAGATGTCGCCGACTTCGGGAATCTTGCGGATCCGGGCGGCGAGCTTTTGCGCGGTGTCGTAGCTCTGCTGCAGGTTGGAGCCCGACACCTGCACGTCGATGGGAGCGGGCATGCCAAGGCTGAGGACCGCGTCCACCAATCCGCCGGATTGAAAATAGGCGGTAATTTCGGGCATTTCTTCGGCCAGCCGCTGACGCACGCGCGCCATGTACTCGTAGCTCCCGATTTTGTGGTCTTCCTTCAGGCTCACTTGCACGGTGGCCGTGTGCATGCCGGAGTTGGTGGTGTAGATGGCGGAAAAATCCGGGGTCGATCCGATGTTGGAAACGATCATCCCGAGGTCTTCAGGAGGAACCGCGCGGTGGACGAGAGCTTCCACTTTCGCCACCTCTTCCTCGGTGATCCCGATGCGGGTGCCCGATGGAAGCTTGAGGTTCATCATGAACTGCGCCGGATCGGTCCGCGGGAAAAACGAAAAGTCCAGCAAGGGGAAAAGGAACAGGCTCACCACAATGATGCCCGTGAGCACGAACAGAATCGCCACCGGCCGTTTCAGAACAACGCCGATGACGCGGGTGTAGAGGTTCAGGAAACCCTCGAACTTGGGGTTGAACCAGGCGTTGAAGTGGTCCAGCGGCGTGCGGCGTTGGCCGGCGGCATGTCCGGTTCCATGGCCGGAGATGAAGCGGGAGCAGAACAGCGGGACCACCGACATGGCCACCACGTACGAGGCGAGCAGAGAGAGCACCACGGCCAACGCCAGGGCGGAGAAGAGGTACTTGCTCACCCCGTAGAGCAGCGTCACCGGAAAGAATACGACGATGGTGGTAAGGGTCGAGGCGAGCACCGGCAGCGCCACCTCCCGCCCGCCTTTTTCCGCCGCCACTTCACGCGTTTCGCCCAGTTCCAGATGGCGGTAGATGTTCTCCAACACGACCACGGAATTATCGATCAGGCGGGAAAACGCCAGCGCCAGCCCGCCCAACACCATGCTGTTGATCGAACTGCCGCCGAGCGTCAGCGCGATGAACGCCGCCAGCGCGGAGAGCGGGATGGAAAAGAACACGGCCACGGTGGCGCGCATGTTTCCCAGAAACACCAGGATCATCACGGAGGTGAGGAACAGCCCGATGGCGCCCTCGTGCAGCAGGGTTTCGATGGCCGTTTTGACAAAGACCGATTGATCGAATACCACCCGCGTGACCAGGCTCTTGGGCACATCGAACAAGTGCTTGATGGTTTCCTTGATTCCGTCCACCACCTGGATGGTGTTGGTGTCGCCGCCCTGCTTCATGATCGGCACGTACACGGACCGCTGTCCATCCACGCGCACCAGGTTGGTCTGGATCTCGTGGCCGTCTTCGGCATGGCCGATATCCGCCACGCGCACCGGGGCCTGCCCCACGGTCTTCACCGGCAGTTGATCGATCTCGCCCACGGTGCGCAGTTGGCTGTTGGTGTAGATGTTGTAGTCCAGCATCCCGATCTGCACGTCGCCCGCGGGGAGAATCAGGTTGGCCCCGTTCAGGGAGCGCACCGCGTCCATCAGGCTGAGCTGGTGCGCTTCCAGCTTGTAGGGGTCGGCGTAGACCATGATCTGCCGGTAGCGCCCGCCGAACGGCTGCGGGACGCTGGCCCCGGCGACGGAGGCCAGTTGGTTGCGCACCTGGAATTGCGCCAGGTCGCGCAACGCCGTCTCGTTGAGTCCCTCGCCCTGGAAGGTGACCAGGCAGACCGGCAGGCTCGACGCATCGAATTTGAGCACCACCGGCGGCAGCGTGCCCGGCGGCAGACGGCGCAACTGGGCCATCGCCAGGTTGGAAATGGTGGTGACGGCGGAATCGGGATTGGTGCCCGGCTGGAAGTACACCTTGATGACGCTCACGCCGGGGAGCGATCGCGATTCGATGTGCTCGATCCCGCTGCCCAGGGTGAAGAAGCGCTCGAAGCGGCTGGTGATGTCGGTCTCGATCTGCTCCGGGGGCATGCCGGAATAAAACGTGGCGACCACGACGACGGGGATGTTCATCGCCGGGAACATATCCACCGGCATGCGTTTCAGGCTGGTGAGGCCGACCACCGCGATAATCAGGCACGCGACGACGATGAAGTAGGGATTGCGGATGGCGAAGCGAGACATAGGCTGTACCCTTCCTACGGTTTCGAAGCCGACATGGTCACCACCTTGGGCCGCACCTCTTCGCCTGGCTGCAAGCCGGAGCGCCCGCCGATCACCACCAGGTCGCCTTCGTTGAGGCCCGACCGCACCTCCACTTTGTCGGCGGTCTCCAGGCCCAGCCCGATTGTGCGAACCTCTACGCGCTGATTCGGCGTGACCACCATCACCTGGCCGGTCGCGCCCTCCGAATCCACCGCGGTTATGGGCACCGCCAGCACGGCCTTGCGTTCACTTAGGGTGAGATTGACCTCGGCATACATTCCGGGGATCAGGAGGAGGCTCGGGTTGGGGACGTCCACCTCCGTGTCCATGGTTCGCGTGGCCAGCGCCACTTTGTTGTCGAAGCGCGCGACTCTGCCCGGGAAACTACGGTTCATCGTCGGCACCCTGACCTCTACCTGCTGGCCGATGTGCACGGTGGGGACGGCGGATTCCGGAACCGGCAGGATCAGGCGCAGCAGGCTGTTCTCGGAAAGCTTGACGAGCGGCATGGCCTGGGTCTGCGAAGCCGTTCCGGCCTGGATCATGGAACCGGTGTCCGCGTACCGGCGGGTGACCACCCCGGCGAACGGCGCGGTGACCCGCGTGTAGTCCATCATGGTCTTCACCCGCTGCGTGTCGGCCGAGTTGACCTTGACCTGTTGCTGCGGCGCCGCCAGAGCCGATTTTGCGGCGGCAACCTGCGCTTCCGCGACGAGTTCCCTGCTCCGCGCTTCATCGATTTCCTGCTGCGCCACCAGGCCGGGCCGCTTCTCCGACACCGCGAAGAGGCGTTGATAGGAGAGGTGCGCGATGTCGTAGGTGAACTCGGCGCGATGCTGTTCGTCGCGGGCGCGCGTTACTTCCGCTTGCGCGCGCACCACGGCGGCGTCGGCTCTTCGCAGATCGTCGTCCATTTCGGGAATTTCCAGGGTGGCCAGGAGTTGGCCCTGGTTTACGCGATCGCCCACATCGACGTTGATCTGTTTGACGAATCCGGCGACCTTGGACATCACGTCCACTTCCTGGAACGGCTTGAATTCGGCAGTCAGCACGAGACCGTGCGACAGGTCCTCCGTGGTCTCCCTGGCGACCGCCACGGTGGGGATATCGGCCGCCTTGGCATTGCCGGCCTGCACGGGCTCGTGCCGCGAACAGGAGGCACTCAGCAGAGCCGCCGCCATGATCAGCAGCAGGGAACAGGAAGGGCGAAGACACGTCATCACGGCAATCATACGAGCTTGTTTCTTTGAGGCAAATACGAGGAATCGAGTATTTCGGCGGCAACGATGCTGTATGGGTGCCAACCGCCACGCGGTGCAAGTTGACGCCAATCGCGCCAGCACGTAAGCTTAGACCGTCAGGGGGTACGATGCGGCTGCTACCGGCCGCCAATGTGGGGTTTGGAGGACCAAATCAACGCGATGATGCGCAATCTTTTATTCCTGACGCTCGCCGCCATGCGGATGCTGCCCGCACAGGCGGCGCTGCCCACGGAGTGGATCGATCCCGACACCGGGCATCGCGTAGTTCGTCTTTCGCGCGAACCCGGCACCGCCTCGCTCTATTTCCACCAGAACGCCTACTCGGCCGACGGCAAGAAACTCGTCGTCACCAATCCGCACGGCATTGCCACCATCAATCTGGCGACGCGGGAAATCGATCAGGTGGTGGAGGGGCGAGTGAACATTCTGGTCACGGGCCACAAGACCGGCCGGATTTACTACACCAGAGACGGCGCCATCTTCGCCACGGACCTGGACACGCACGCGACACAGGAGATCGCCAAGATTCCCGCGCAGGCGGGCCGGGGCGGCGCCATCGCCGTCAACGCGGATGAAACCATGCTGGTGGGCATCGCGGCCGATCCCGACGGAAAGGTGGCACCGCGCACGCCGCCGCCCGGCGGATCGGGCGGACGCCTGGAGGCGAACTGGGCCGCGGGCACGCCGAAGATGCTCTACACGATCGACATCAAGACTGGCGCTTTCCGCAAAATCTACACGGAGAACGACTGGACCAACCACCTGCAGATGTCGCCCACCGAGAGCAATCTCATCATGTTCTGCCATGAAGGACCGTGGCACTATAACGACCGCGTGTGGACGATCCGCACGGATGGCACGGGCCTGCGATTGATGCACGAGCGGACCATGAACATGGAAATCGCGGGGCACGAGTTTTTCAGCGCCGATGGCAAGACGGTCTGGTACGACCTGCAAACGCCGCGCAGCACGGTTTTCTGGGTGGCCGGCGTGAACCTCGCCACCGGACATCGCACCTGGTATCACCTGGAGCGTAACGAATGGTCGGTGCACTACAACGTTTCGGCGGACGGAAAGCTTTTCGCCGGCGACGGCGGCGGCCCGACCAGTGTTGCCGCGCAATCGCCCGATGGCCAGACTCTGAATCCGCCGGGCAACGGCCAGTGGATCTACCTTTTCCGACCGGTGATGGTGAAGGGCAGTTCGTTCCGCGACAAGAAGGACCTGATCGATATCGGCTATTTCAAATCCGAGCGCCTGGTGAATCTCGCCAAACATAATTACAGCCTGGAGCCCAACGTCACATTTTCCCCCGACATGAAATGGGTGGTTTTTCGTTCTAATATGCTGGGCGCGACGCAGGTTTTCGCCGTGGAGATCGCCAAGCCGTGATGCGACGAACATTGCCCCTCATGCTGGCCCTTGGTTCCGCGGTATGCGCCGCCGCCGACTTGCCGACGGAATGGATCGACGCCGACACGGGCCATCGCGTGATCCGGCTTTCGCGCGAAGACGGAACCGAAAGCCTGTACTTCAATCAAAACGCCTATACGGCCGACGGTAAGAAATTGATTGTCACTACGGCCGGTGGCGGCATCGCGACCATTCACCTGGCAACAAGAGAAGTCAAACCGCTGGTGACCGGTCCGGTGTCGGTGCTGGTGGCGGGTCATAAGACCGGCGACGTCTATTACACCAAGCGACTGCCGGGCGGAGCGGCGGGCGCGGCCGGCGGGCGCAATAGCAACGGCGCCATCGTCTACGCAACCAATGTGGATACGGGCGCCACACGCGAGGTGGTGAAGCTGCCGCCGGGGCGGAACGTGTCGTCGCTGAATGCGGATGAGACTCTGCTGCTGGGCACTTATGTGGACGGCGGAGCGCTGCCCGCTCCGGGGGCCGGCCGCCCGCCTGGCGCCGCTACGGGATTTGGCCAGTCTAATTACGAAGCCGTGGGCGCGGACGGCAAACCGATGACCTTCGCGGATGCCAAAGATCTGCGGCTGCACAACCAGTTGATGGCCACGCGCGCCGGCGCGCCGCGCGTCCTGTTCACGGTGAATACCAGGACGGGCGAACTCAAGGATATCTTCAGCGAGCACGAGTGGCTGGGCCACCTGCAATTTTCGCCCACCGACGCCAACCTTATTATGTTCTGCCACGAAGGCACGTGGCACGAGGTGGATCGCATTTGGACGATCCACGCCAACGGCACGGGCCTGACGAAGATTCACACCCGGACGATGAACATGGAAATTGCCGGCCACGAATTCTTCTCTTCGGATGGCGCCACCGTCTGGTACGACCTGCAAACGCCGCGCGGCCAGGATTTCTGGCTGGCCGGCTACCAGGTCGCCAGCGGCAAGCGCACCTGGTATCACCTGCAGCGCAACGAATGGTCGGTGCACTTCAATGTATCGGCCGACGGCACGCTGTTTGCGGGAGACGGCGGCGATAGCGAAATGGTGGCGCGCGCGCCCGATGGCAAATGGATCTATCTGTTCCGGCCCCAGCGCGTGCCGGACGTGGCCGGCGTCAAGGCGGCCAATTCCGGCAGCCTGATCGACGCGGGCTTCTTCCAGGCGGAGCGGCTGGTGAACATGAGCAAGCACGACTACCGGCTGGAGCCCAACGTGACGTTTTCGCCCGACATGAAATGGGTGGTTTTCCGGTCGAACATGCTGGGTCCGGTGCATGTGTACGCGGTGGAGATCGCGAAAAGCGCCAATCGGTGATGCGGTGGCCGCGGGGGCGGCGCGGCTTGCGTTATTCTCGAAGCATGCCGGGAGACGATGCCCTGATTCAGACTGTGGAAACCGCCATGGCCGAGGCCGCGCGCCAGAGCGGGGGCTGGCTCGTCTGCCGTCTGCGGGAGGGCCTGGCGGTCACGGCACGATGAGGGTTCAGGCAAAGGCACCGGCTCGTGTGGATTGGCGGCGGCACGCGTTGGCGATCCTGGCGCTTTGGGCCTTGGCGCTCTCGGCGTATTCCAATTCCTTTCGGGCCGGCTTCGTGTTCGACAATGAGCGGGCGATTCTACGGGATTCCCGCGTGCACGCCGCCACATCCGAGAATTTCCACCTGATCCTCAACCAGGAGTATTGGTACCAGACCACAGCCACTCTGCTCTATCGTCCGTTGACCACGTTCTCTTACCTTTTGAACTACGCCATCTTCGGCAACGGCCCCCATCCGGCCGGCTATCATTGGTTCAATTTCGCGCTGCACGCCGTCAATATCGCGCTGGTATACCTGCTGGGCCTGCTCGTGTTCCAGGAGACCAGGCGGAAAGAGCACCTGGCCCTAGCGCTGGCCGGGGTCTGGGCCCTGCATCCGGTCCTCACCGAATCCGTCACCAACATCGTGGGCCGCGCCGATCTGCTGGCCGGTTTCGGGGTGCTGGCGGGTCTGCTTTGCCACGCCAAAAGCGTGGCTGCTTTCGGCTGGCGCAAACTGGCCTGGCTGGCGGCCCTGATGCTGGCCGCCGCCATCGGGATATTCTCCAAGGAAAATGCCGTGGTGCTGCTGGCCGCCATGGCGATTTACGACTTCACATTCGGCACGGGCGGGTGGCGCGGCCGCTTGCCCGGATACCTGACGGCGGCGCTGCCGCTCGTGCTCTTCTGGTACGTCCGTTCCCGGGTGGTTGCCGGGTTGGCCGCGGCGCCGATTCCGTTCACCGATAACCCACTGGTTGGCGCTGGTTTCTGGACAGCGCGGCTGGCCGCCGTCAAGGTGATCGGCAAGTACCTGTGGCTGCTGGTGTGGCCGCGCGACCTCTCCTGCGATTACTCCTACAACCAGATCCCGCTGTTCGGTTGGGGGTTGGGCAGTTTTGCCGCGCTGGCGGTTTGTGCCGCCGCTGCCGCGGCCGCGGTCTATTGCTACCGCCGGCACAAAGCGGTGTGCTTTTTCATTGTTTTCTTTTTCGCGACTCTGGCGCCTGTTTCCAACCTGGTGATTCTCATCGGCAGCGTCATGGCCGAGCGATACCTGTACCTGCCCTCGGTGGGCTTCGCCGGTTGTCTGGTTTGGACGATCTATCGGCGGCCGCGCATGGCGCCGGCGGTGCTGGCCCTCATCGGCGCGGCCTTGGCCGTGCGCACGTACGCCCGTAACATCGACTGGCTGGATGAGGGGAGCCTCTGGACCAGCGCCGCCAAGGCGTGCCCCGGCAGTTACAAGACGCACCTGCACGTAGCGACCGCCGTGATCGGACCGCAAGGGGAAGGGATGGACCGCGCCATCGACGAGGTGAACCGGTGCCTCGCCATTCTGGATGGTCTGCCCGACGATCGCAACGTGCCTCAGGCCTACTCCACCGCCGGTTTGATCTACGTCATGCAGGGCGAGCTGCTGGCCGCCAAGGGTTCCGCCGCGCAGAGCCGGCAGTGGGTTCAAAAAGCGCTGGATGTGTTGTTGCGCGGCGAGAGAGCCGATCGGATCGCCACCCGGGAGGTCCGCCGCGAAAATGAGCTGCGCGGCATCAAGGTGTCCGCCTCGGGCTGGTATCCCTTGTACCTGACGCTGGGCGACGCGTACCTTCGCCTGTCCGAACCGCGCAAGGCCATGGAAGCGTTCGAGTATGGCCGCATCCTCCGCCCGGCGCCGGAGTTCTTCGAGGACATGTCGGGAGCGTGGCTGGCGATGGGAGACACGCGGCAAGCCGCGATCGTGCTGATCGAGGGCCTGCTCGTGGACAAGAGTTACACCAGGCTGGGTTCCGAACTGGTGGAACTGTACCGGCAGACCAGTCCGGGGAGCTGCGCCCTCCTCAACACCGGAGGCGCACCCAGTCTGGACCCGGCCTGTCCGCTGGTGCACGACCAGATCTGCACGGCCTTCGGGAACGTGAAGCAGCTTTTCATGCGGATGGGGCAAGAGCCCATGGCCGTCAGCACCGGGCGGAGAGCTGTGAGCGAGGCGGGCTGTCCGGCGTCAGAATCGTCCCGGTGATGGCGTCCCGCACCGCGACCTTCCCGGTCTTCGCGGCCTGTGAAAAAGGGGCCGATGCCCTTTGGTTGAGCATCGGCCCCATTTTCAAATTGCTGGCGGAACCGCTAGAACTGGAGCCGGACGGTGAACGCCAGCACGCGGTTCGGTAAAGTCCCGGTGGCATATCCCAGGGACGAAGCGTTGGACACCTGATTGGTAGACGGAGTGAATTGGATGCCGGTGCCGATGGCGTTGATTTCCGTGTGGTTGAATATGTTGTACGCCTGAGCCTGAAACTTCAGAATGCGCTTTTCGCTGCCCAGCGGGACGCTCTTGCTGATGGTGGCGTCGAAGTTGGTGATGCGCGGCAGCCGTAGAACTCCGGCGCCGCCGCCCAGGTTGCCCAGAACGGGCGATCCGACCATGGAGTTGTCCGGCCCCGTAGCGATCCCGGGCAGAGCGAACGCCGCTGGATTGAAGAAGACTTTCCCGTTGCCGCTGGTCGGTATGTTTGCCAGCGGATCGCCGACCACCTCGCAGCGGGCGCTGACGTCCGGCGAGCCGGTGTAACCGCCGGTGACGGATGCCGCCCCCGATGTGAGGCCGCAACTCGGGTTAAACGGTGCGCCGCTCTGCGAGGAAATGATTCCGGAGAGCTGCCAGTGATCGGTGAGAGCGCCGAGCGCCCTCACGCCCAGCCTCTTACCGAGGCCCGGGATATCGTAGTTGTAGTTGATCTGTAGGTTATGCGGCCGGTCCCCACTCACCCTCCCGTAATTCCATTCGTGGTTGTCGGGAACCGCGGGGTTGTAAGTGGTAATGCCCATGGCTTTGGAGAACGTGTACGTCGCGCCCACTGCCAGACCGTGCGACAAGCGCCTGCTGATGGTGCCGGTCAGAGCGGTGTAGATGCTCGACCCCATGAACCCGGAGCTGTACATCTGGCCGTACCCCGGGTATATCTTTCGCTCGAAAATAGAGCCAATGTCGTTGGCGGTGCTGCCCGCCGTGGTCGGGTTGATATTGGATGGCGTGAACGGCCAGCCCGTTCCGATGGGAATCCAATTGGGGTTGTAAAGCAGGTGCTGGTCGTAGCTGCGGTCCCACCTGGTGCCGACAGTGACTACGGTGCTGGTGCCGAGGCTGCGCTGAATGTCGAGGCTGCCGTTCATGGTCGTGTCCCACGGTACTTTGGAGGGCAGCCAGATGTACGGACTGTTGGGAGCGGTGCTCAGACTGGCCAGACTCGGCGGGGCTCCCGTGTTTTGCGCGGCGATGGAAGCGAGGGTCACGTTGCTGACCGACACCTGGTACGCGATGGGCGACTGTCCGGAACTGGTGTACACCTGATTGCCATCCAGCCGGTTGTAGAAAATTCCAAACCCGCCGCGGATCGCCGTCTTGCCATCGCCAAACACATCGTATGCAAATCCGATGCGCGGCCCGAGAGCAATGGGCGACTGGCTGTAGAGAGCGTTCGGTGCGCCGTTTTGCCGAAGCACCTGCATTCCCGCCGTCGGATTGCCCGAGTTAGGAACAAAATCGCCGACGAATCCGCTGGACGTGGTGGCGCCCGTAAGCGGGTCCCTGGCCACCAGTCCGTTGGCGGCGCTGGTGCATGTCGCGGCGCCGTTGGAACAGGCCGGAACGTAAAGCCGCGGCATGGCCGACGCGGAATAGGTGGACGGGTTAAAATTGACAAACGTATTGTCGTAATCCACCTGCGGCGTCTGGTGATAGAAACGCAACCCTAGATCGAGCGTCAGCCTGCGGTTCACTTTCCAGTTGTCCTGCACATACCACTCCGCATTCCAGTACTTGACGTTAAACGTAGTGGTCGCGGTCCACTGGCTGTAACTGTTGACATTACCGAGCAAGGCATTGGCGAAACCGTCGTTGGTGTTCAGTTGCGGGGTCGAAGTGGACGACGCGAAACTGAAGGATCCCATGTAGTTGTTGCCCTTCGGCTGATACTTGACGTTGTGGTCCACGTAAATGCCCATCTTGAACCCGTGATGGCCCGAGACTTTGCTGAGATTATCCTGGTAGGTCCAGATGGGGTTGCCGTTTTGGTACGTCCCGGCCGTCGATCCGTTGCGCGAATAGGACATGGCGTTTGACGGTGCGCTGCCGAAGCTGAACGTCGGCAGGATGTTTTCGTAACCGTTGATAGCTAATACACCGTTGTTATCCGCGGCCGTGGGCACCGGAAACAGCGATGGCAGACCCGGAATCAGCGAGCGTTGTTCGGTGGCCAAATTGTCCAGCGTATAAAACGAATACGTGTCCCAGCTTTCGGCCACGGTGACTTCGTTGATCAGCGTCGGCGTGACGGTGTAAGTAACCGTACCCGCATAGCCGTGGCCCCCGTTCGGATGATCGATGGGGGAAATACCTTTCTGCCCCAGCACGCCGCCTTCGTCCGAAGTGAACTGGACCCCCTGGTAGAGTTGGACCGTGTCGTCGTAGTCGTTGATCCAGCGGAAGTAGCCGCTGAGCTTCGACGTAATATAGGTGTCCAAACGAAGCACGTCGTTACGCCGCGGGTGCTTGGCGCTGGCCTGTTCGAAGTAGTTCACGATGTTCACTTGCGCCGGCAGGGTCGCGGTATAGTTCGGCAGCGGGAAGAAGTTGAGCAGCCCCTGGCCCACCGTATTGAGCCGCGACGCGGGTATGACGTTGCCAGGGAACGCCACGTTGTTGTTATTCGGATCGAGGACCTGGATCAGAGTGCCGTTGTTGTTAAGGCTCTTGGAGAAGTCGCCCGTCCGCTCCAGCGCCGTGGGCGTGTACATACTCTCCGAGCCGCCGGTTACGAACTGGGCGGTATACTCCTGGGACCAAAAGAAGAAGAGTCTCTTCTTGTCTATATTCCAATGCTTCGGGATGTACACGGGACCGCCGATGCTGTACGTCTCGACGTTGTACCGGTACGGCACTCGGGGAGTAGCTGCACCGTTCTTGATGGTGTGGTTGTTTGCCCAGCTATCCGCGTTGAATTCCTCATGCCGGTGAGTCCACTGGGCCGTGCCATGGAAGTCTCTGGTTCCGTTCTTGGTGACCACCGTGATGGTTCCGCCCGAGTTGCGCCCGAATTCGGCCTGGTAATTCGTCGTCAGGATCCTCAGCTCCTGAATCGAGTCCATGTTCGGCTCATAGTGATTCGAACCGTTCGATCCGGTATCCATGTCGGTGATGCCGTCGACCATAAAGTTCAGCGTGTTCGATAACGCCGTGTTGCCGTTGATAATGATGCCGCTGAAGGCGGAGTGGCTCGTGACATCGCGGCTCGCCGTGGTGTCGATGACCCCTGGAACCAGCCTTACATAGCCGAACAGATCCCGGCCCTTCAAGGTAAGGTCTTCCAGGTTGGCGGCGCCGATGGTCTGGGAGTTCTCGGAACTCGCCACTTGCACTTGAGCCGCTTCCGCGGTGACGGTCGTTGTCTCCGTTACACTGCCGATCTCAAGAGAAATCTTACCGGCGTTATGGGTTTCCTCGGCGGCCACGATAATGCCGCCCCGCATCGCGGGCTTGAACCCGGCAGCTTTGACCGTCACGCTGTAGGTGCCCGGCCGCAGGTTCAGGAACCGGAATGTACCGTTGCTGTCGGTGGTTCCGGTGCGAACCTCGCCGCTTTCGGTGCTGGTCAGCATGACCGGAGCGCCTGCAACCACTGCGTCCGCCGGATCGACGACGGCTCCCACCACGGAGCTGGCTACCGTTTGCCCAAACAGATTGGCGCAACACAGAGCCAACGCAAACACAATACTCGCAAGGTGTCTAATCCTCATGGTTCGGACATTAACACCTGGATATACCTGTGTCAATCGTCCCGCGGGTTAGCTGTCTCGTGGGTTAGCCGCGGCTCGTGGAGAGACTGTGGTACTCTGATCCCAAATCCATGGTGAAGCGGAGTCTACTGGGGGCACTGGGTCTGGCCGGGCTGGGCGTGGTGTCAGCTTTCGCGCAGAGCGGGACCGTCCCCATCCTCATCGACTATCCGGCCGACGGCTCGGTCTTTCCGCCCGACATGGCCGCGCCCACTTTCCTCTGGCGCGACCCGGCTCCGGGCGCCGTCTCCTGGCGGATCGACGTATCGTTCGCCGACGGTTCCGCTGCCATTCATGTCGCGGCTAAGGGCGAGCGCATGCGCCTCGGCGAGATCGACCCGCGCTGCGTCGCCCCCACCAATCAGCCTCCCAGCCTTACCCCTCAACAAGCCGCCGCCCGCACCTGGATCCCCGATCCGGCCGACTGGGCCGCTATCAAGAAGAGGTCG
>JBEKDV010000114.1:0-19182 GCA_050014175.1 Candidatus Solibacter sp.
ATTCGAGGACCGCACCCGGGCGATCGGCCTTTCGCCGGCCTCGCCTCTGGCGTGGACGGCGCGCGGCTATGCGTATTTCCTGCTGGAACGGTGGGACGAGGCGCTTTCCGATCTGGAGCAGGCGGCCAAACTCGATCCGGCGAACGCCGAACTCAAACAACTGCGGGCGCAGGCGCAGACCCACGTGGAGCAGAAAATCCAGGCGGCGCGCGCCAAGGAACTGGCGCCGGAGACGGGAAGTGTCAGCCTGCCGGTTCCGGTGGACGCATCGGCGAAGCCCGTGACCCCCGACTCGGAGCCGCCGGCTGCGGCTACCGCTGGGGTAGAGGCTCCGGCCGTGGTTCCGGCCGTGGTCCCGGCCGCCGCGGCGCCGAAGGTGGCGAAGGCGCCCGCCCCGCGCAAGCCGGCTGCGGCGGCGCCACCGGAGCCGCCGCCAGCCAAAGCCGTGACCACCGCAGCCGAATACCAGCAGCAGGGGCGCAAGCTGAACCAGGAGGAGCGCTTCGCCGAGGCCATCGAGCAGTTCACGCAGGCGGTGAAACTCGACCCGTTCCTGGCGACCACGTTCAATGCGCGCGGGTACGCCTATTTCCGCCTGAAGAAATACGCGGACGCCATCGCGGATTTTGACGAGGCGATCAAGCTGAATCCGCTGTACGGCAACGCGTACACCAATCGCGGCGTCGCCAAGCGGGCGGCGGGGGATAAAGCGGGCGCGGACGCCGATCAGGCAAAGGCGCGGGACTTGTTGAAGGTGCCGGCGAAGTAGGCGTTTTACTTGACGTAGACCTGCACGGGGTTGCTGGAGAGCGTTGCGCCGAAGATACTTTCTGCCTGCACAGTAAAGGGGGATGTTGGGAGCCTGCGGAGGTTGCAGGTAGGAGGCCTGTCCCACATTACTCGGGCCAGATCCGGGCGATTTCGACTTGCACGCCAGGAAAATGCCTGGGAGTGAGGACGCCTTCCCGCAGGACTTGCGCGGAGCGGAGATACCCCTCGGCGAGGTATAGAATCTCGACCGTCCGACCTTCCGGAGAGACCACCCAGACTTCGGGCACGCCGATGCTGGCGTAGTCGGCGATCTTCTCTTCGCGTTCGCGGCGGGTGTTCGCGGGGGAGAGGACTTCGACGACGAGTTGGGGGGCGGAATGGATGTAGCCGTCCTGTTCGACCATTGTGCCAGCGTCGAACATGGTCAGATCGGGAACGCGCGACGTTAGTGGCACCTTCGTAATGACTACCCCGACCCCAGCGGGATACGCCAGCGTGGCTCGTTGGTCGATCTGCGATCTGATGGCGTCGTACAGCCTCGCGATCACCTGCATGTGCTTCAGTTTGGCCGGTGGCATGATTCGGATCTCGCCGTTCACAACCTCTTCTGTGGCATCCTGCACTTCGGGCATGCGCAGCCACTCTTCGTAGGTGACGGTCTTCGGATTGGGAAGGCTTGCCATAACGGAGTCCCGATCACCGATTTTAGCGCGCGGCGGAGAAGCCTGGGGAAATGCTAATGCCCGGCCAACCGACGCGCCGATCGACAATCTGCTCCATCGGACCCGGACAGGTCAGGAGGCACTGCCCTACTTGGGTTTCTTCTGTCGTCGCAGGCGGGTTTTTCGCACTGATTCCTCGAGCGTGCCTACCGGGTTGCCTTTTTCGGTTTGCTCCTGGCGCTCCCAGAATTTGTCGAATTCGCGACAGGCGATCTCTTCACTGAGCCGCGCTGAGATTCGACCGGCATTTTGCAGGATGTCGCGCTCGTTTAGCTGGAGGAAACTGTCGAGCTTCTTGACCCAATCCCGCATGTACATCGGCTTCCGTTGGCGTGCCTGAAATTCGGCGAAGTGTGATCGCCGCACTTGGGTTGTAGTCGTAGCTCAAGCTGTAAATATCGGTGATCTTGCGGTAGAAGTTCTTTTCCGAGGTGCGAATCTCGCGGACCCGCTCGATCAGTTCGTCGAAGTAGTCGTTCCGCCGCCCGCCCTCTTTCAGCCGCTCATCATCCAGGGTAAAGCCCTTCACGATGTACTCGCGCAACCGTTGAGTAGCCCAGATCCGAAACTGCGTGCCTCTGTGGGAGCGGACGCGGTACCCGACCGAAATGATCACGTCCAGGTTGTAGAACTTCGTCTGATAGCGCTTCCCATCCTGGGCAGTTGTCAAGTATTCCTTGACAACTGAATCCCCTTGCAACTCGTTCTCATCAAAGACGTTCTTGACGTGCAAGCTGATGTTCTGCTTTGTCGTCTGGAACAATTCGGCCATTTGCGCCTGGGAAAGCCATACGGTTTCGTCGGCGAGCGTCACATCTACCCGCGTCTTCCCGTCAGGGCTCTGGTAGATCAGGATCTCGGAGGGAGCTTCCGCCATTTTGAAACTGTAGCAGTCCTCACAGGCTCAGAAGGTGGCCCGGCTGCTTATTTTCCCTCGCAACTTCCGGTGCCCGTTTCATTGATGCCCCACCCCACAATATTCGCGTATTCCGACTACTTCACAATCGCCGACGATTTGCCGGCGAAGTCCAGCACCCAGGTGGGGAAGATGCCCAGAAAGAGGGTGCCTAGCGCGGGCACCAGCAGCGCGAGGCGCAGGCCGGGAGACAAGGGCTCGGCGGATTCCGTGGCCTCGCCCGGTTCCTGGAAGTACATCACCACCAGGATGCGCAGGTAGTAATAAGCCGCTACCGCGCTGTTCAGCAGGCCGAGGACGGTGAGCCAGTACAGATGGCTATCGAGGGCGGCCTTGAAGATGTAGAACTTGCCGAAGAAGCCGCCGGTGAGCGGGACGCCGATCAGCGAGAGCAGAAAGATGGAGAACAGGGCGGCGGTGAGCGGCTGCTTGCGGCCCAGGCCCTTGAAATCGTCGATGCTCTGGTAGCGCTCGCCCTTGCCGGTGAGCACGGTGACGGCGGAGAAGGCTCCCACATTCATGAAGGCGTAGGACGCCAGATAAAACATGGCGGCGGCGGTGCCGGTGTCGCTGCGCGCGGTGAGCGCCACCAGCACGTAGCCGGCGTGCGCGATGGAACTGTAGGCCAGCATGCGCTTGATGTTGGTTTGCAAGAGCGCGGCGAAATTGCCGATGCACATGGAGGCCAGCGCGCAGGTCCACACCAGGGGCTCCCAGCGGGTGCCGATGGAGCCGAAGGCGGTGACGAAAATGCGCAGGAAGATGGCGAAGGCGGCGGCTTTCGGTCCGGCGGAGAGGAAGGCGGAGACGGGGGTGGGCGCGCCCTGATAAACGTCGGGCGCCCAGATCTGGAAAGGCGCGGCGGAGACTTTGAAAGCCAGTCCGACGAACATCAAGGCGGCGGCCACGGCCAGGAAAATGGGGTCGCCCGCCGCCTGGTGCAGGACGGCGCGGCGGATTGTGAGCAGGTTCACGCTGCCGGTGATGCCGTAGACGATGGCCACACCATACAGGAAGAACGCGGTGGCGAAGCTGCCGAGCAGGAAATACTTGAGCGCACTTTCGTTGCAGCGCTTATCGTCGCGCAGGTAGCCGGCCAGAATGTAGCTGGCGATGGAGGAGATCTCCAGGCCGATGAAGACCATAATCAGGTCGTTGGAAGCGGCCATCAAGCACTGCCCGGCGATGGAGAACAAAAGCAGCGCGTGGTATTCGCTGGTCTCGGCGTTCTGCCGCGCCAGGAAGCGGTAGGATGGCAAGACGGTCAGGATGCCGACCACGATCACCAGCACGCGGAAAAAGGTGGCGAAGCCATCCACCATGAGCATGCCGCCGAAGGCCGGTCCGCCGATGCTGTACGCGTAGACGCTGGCGCCGAGCGCGGCGGCGAGCGCCAACAGGCTGATATGCCCGAAGGCGTTGGACGAGCGCTTGTGGATGAGCGGATCGAGCACCATGAGCAGGGTGCCCATGACGGTGAGAATGATTTCGGGCAGGAAGCGCAGGGCGTCCTGCGGGTTGAAGAGGAAGGCCGGGCTAGCGGGCATCGGCGACCTCCGTGGGTTGCGGGGCCGGTGCGAGATTCGGTGGTAGCGCAAACCCACTCGCTGACGGGGTGCCCTCCGGGCCCGGCTCTGATTGGAGCCGCACCCGGTAGGGGACGTTCACGTTGGTCTGTTCCAGTATGCTGGCGGTGATTTTGCCGACGGGCGGGAGGAAGCTTTGCGAGTACACGCCCATCCACACCATCATGACAATGAGCGGGAGGATGGCCGCCCATTCGCGCATGTTGAGATCGGGGATATGCGAGCGAACTTCGGGGCCGGCCACGCCGTAGAACACGCGCTGGTACATCCAGAGCATGTAGCAGGCGGAGAGAATCACGCCGAGAGAGGCCCACACGGTCCACGTGAAGTTGGCGATGGCGGTTCCCTGGAGCACCAGAAATTCGCCCACAAAGTTGTTGAGCGTGGGCAGCCCGATGCTGGCCAGGGTGGTGACCAGGAAGGCGGTGGAGAGCCACGGCGCGACCGTGGCCACGCCGCCGTAATCGGCGATTTCGAGCGAGTGGCGCCGCTCGTACATGATGCCGACGAAGAGGAAGAGCGCGCCGGTGGAGACGCCGTGATTGAGCATCTGGTAGACCGCGCCATCCAGGCCGGGCTGGGTGAAGCTGAAGATGCCGAGGACGACGAAGCCGAGGTGGGCCACCGAAGTATAGGCCACCAGTTTCTTCAGATTGGGCTGCACCAAAGCCACCAGCGAGCCGTAGACGATGCCGATGATGGCCAGCACGCCGATCCAGGGGGCGCAGGCGCGCGCCGCGCTGGGGAACAGCGGCAAGCAGAAGTGCAGGATTCCGTAGGTGCCCATTTTCAGCATGACGCCGGCCAGCATGATGGAGCCGGCGGCGGGCGCTTCCACGTGGGCGTCGGGCAGCCAGGTGTGCAGCGGGAAGAGCGGCACTTTGATGGCGAAAGCGATGAAGAAGGCCAGGAAGAGCAGCATCTGCTCCGCGGGCGGGAAGGTCAACCGGCCGTTGGCGAGCATTTCGAGAATCGCCGGATAGCTGAAGGTCGCGGTCTTGTTGTAGATGTAGATGATCCCAGCTAGCATCAGCACGGAGCCGGCCATGGTGTAGAGGAAAAACTTGACGGCGGCGTAGATGCGGCGGTCGTGGCCCCAGATGCCGATGAGGAAGTACATGGGCACCAGGCAGACTTCCCAGAAGACGTAGAAGAGGAAAAGATCCTGCGCCAGGAAGACGCCCACCAGGCCGAATTCCAACAGCAGCAGGAAGGCGTAAAACTCCTTGCAGCGATCTTTGATGGAATTCCACGAAATCAGCACGCAGAGCGGGGTGAGGAAGGTGGAGAGCAGGACGAGCCACAGGCTGACGCCATTCACCGAGATGGCGAAGTGAATGTTGGGGGTGCCGATCCAGGGCACGTCGAGCAGGAACTGCTCGCCCGCGACATTGCGGTCGAAAAAGGCGAGCAGGCCGAGCGAGGCGGCGAAAATGGCGAGCGAACTGACCAGCGCCCACACGCGGCTGGTGCGCGCCGAAGACGAGCGCGGCAGGCAGAGGGCGATGACGAACGCGGCCAGTGGGAGCGCTAGGACCAGGGTGAGGAGGTTCATCGGGGGAGACCTCCGTAGAGGCCCATGGCCAGGAGCAGGGCCACGGAGCCGAACAACACCCAGGTGGCGTAACTGCGGATGCTGCCGGATTGCAGCAGGCGCAAGACGCTGCCTGCATCGCGGCAGCGCGCGCCCACGCCGTTCACAATGCCATCGATGAGCCCTGCGTCCACGCCCTTCCAGAGAACTATGCGCGAGCCGCCCACCAGCGGGCGGACCACGGTCACGGAGTAGATTTCGTCCACGAAATACTTGTTGTAGATCAGTTGGTACGGCGCCTTCAAGGTCTCGGCCAGCGAATCCGCCATGCCGGGCTTGACCAGGTACATCAGGTATGCCAGAGCGATGCCGGCTAGCCCAGCGAAAACCGAGATGTACATCAGCATGGGGTTTTCGGCCCCTTCCACGGCGGGGAACATGGCTTTCAGGAAGGCCGGGATGGGGAAGAGCCACCCGCCCACCAGCGAAAGCGCGGCCAGCACGGCGAGAGGAACCCACATCACGGCGGGCGATTCGTGCGGATGCGCCGTGCCGCGGTAGCTGCCGAAGAAGGTCATGAACATGGCGCGGGAGACATAGAAGGCCGTCATGCCGGCGGTGACCACGCCGATCCAGTAGATGGCGGGCGAGTGCCCGTAGGCGGCCAGCAGGATGGCGTCTTTGCTGAAGAAGCCGGCGAACGGCGGGACGCCGGAAATGGCGACCCAGGCGCAGACCATGGTCCAGAAGGTGATGGGAATCTTCTTGCGCAGGCCGCCCATGTTGCGTATGTCCTGCTCGCCGGAGAGGGCGTGGATCACGCTGCCGGCGCCGAGGAAGAGCAGCGCTTTGAAGAAGGCGTGGGTGACCAGGTGGTAGATGCCGGCCGAAAACGCGCCGCTGCCTATGCCGACGAACATGTAGCCGAGCTGCGAAACCGTGGAGTAAGCGAAGACCTTCTTGATATCGTTTTGCGCCAGGCCGATGGTGGCGGCCATGAAGGCGGTGGCGATGCCGACGATGGCGATCACGTCCATGGCGCCGGGAGCGTGCGTGAAGATGACCCACGATCGCGCCGTCATGTAGACGCCGGCGGTGACCATGGTGGCGGCGTGGATCAGCGCGGAGACCGGCGTGGGGCCGGCCATGGCGTCGGGCAGCCAGACGTAGAGGGGGATCTGCGCGCTCTTTCCGCAGGCGCCCACCATGAGCAGCAGTCCGATGGTGGTCAGCACCCATTCCGGGGCGCTCGCGGCCTGATGGAAGACCTTGTCGAAATCGAGCGAACCGAAATTTTTGAAGATGTAGAACATGGCCAGCGAGAAGCCGAAATCGCCGATGCGGTTGACGATGAACGCCTTGTTGCCGGCGTCGGTGGCGAACTTCTTATCGAAGTAGAAGCCGATCAGCAGGTAGCTGCACAGGCCCACGCCTTCCCAGCCCACGAAGAGCAGCAGGAAACTGGCGCCCAGCACCAGCACCAGCATGAAAAACATGAAGAGGTTGAGGTAGGCGAAGAAGCGGTAGTAGCCGCCAAAGTTGGGGCCGTGTTCGTGCGCCATGTAGCCGATGGCATAGATGTGGATCAGCGAACCGATGCCGGTGACCACCAGCAGCATGACGATGGTCAGCCGGTCCACCAGGAAATCGCAGCCGATGTTGATGGCGCCGCTCCGGATCCAGGTGAAGTAGTGCTCCGCGCGGGGCGTGTTGAGATCGCCCATGGCGTTGATGGTGTGCAGCACCCAGAGGAAGGAAAGAACCACGCTGGAGATCGCAACGGTGGTGACGAGGCTCTTGGAGAACCGGCGGCCGAAGATGCCGTTGATCAGAAAGCCCGCCAGCGGGAGGATTGGTATGAGCCAGAGTTGCATCGGTTCGGTCGCTAGTTTTTCATCGAATTGACATCGTCGATGTTCAGGGTGGAACGGCCCTTGAACACCGTCAGGATAATCGCCAGCCCTACCGCCGCCTCGGCCGCCGCCACCACCATCACGAAGAACGTGAAGAGATGGCCGGCGACCTCCTTGTGCTGGTAGGAGAAGGTCACAAAACTCAGGTTGACGGCGTTCAGCATCAGTTCGATGGACATGAACACCGTGATGATATTGCGCCGGAAGAGGAAGCCGGCCACGCCGAGGGCGAAGAGAATGGCGCTCAGGGTGAGGAACCAGGAAATCGGCACCGCGTTCATCATTATTCGATTTCCTTTCGCGCCAGGACGATGGCGCCGATAATGGCGACTAGGATTAGAATGCTGGTCACCTCGAAGGGAAGCAGGTAGGTGGTGAACAGCGCGGTGCCGATTTCCTTCGGCCCGCCGCCGGTAAAGCCGCCGAATCGGACCATGGTGCTGTCGGGGAAAATGCGCTGCACGAAGAAAGCCATCAGGCCGAGAAACACGATGAGCAGCGGCGCGCCCGGAATCAGGTACGAGCGGCCTTTTTTGGTTTCGGCGCCGGCGTTGAGCAGCATGATGACAAAGACGAACAACACCATGATGGCGCCGGCGTAGACGATGACCTGCGCGGCGGCGATGAACTCCGCGCCCAGCAGCAGGTAGAGCCCGGCGAGAGAGCCCATGACGCCGACCAGCGACAGCGCGCTCGAAATCGGGTGCGTCTGCACCACTACATTGATGGCGCATACCACCGCTACAACAGCGAAGATGAGAAAAAGTATGACGTCCATTTACTTCGTCGTCCAGGCAACCAGGAAGCTGGTTACCAGCAGGTTGAGCATGGCCACCGGGAAGAGAAACTTCCACGTGAAGCCCATCAGTTGGTCGTAACGGAAGCGGGGAAGCGTAGCGCGCACCCACATAAACAGGAAGAGAATCCCTCCCGTCTTGGCCGCGAACCAGAAGAGCGGCAGCAGCCAGCTTTGCACCACCGGCAGCAGGAAAACCAGGGCGATGACGAGGAAAATAACCCCGACCACCGGGAAGGAGAGCTTATCGCGTTTGCGCGTGGCGTTGATGCCGTGATAGAGGGCGGTGACGCCGGCCACGGCGAAGATGACGGTGGGCACCAGGCTCGACCCCCACGCCACCGGCCACGGGGCCATCCAGCCGCCCAGGAAAAGCAGCGTCGCCATGGCGCTGACCGTGATCATGTTGGCGTATTCCGCCATGAAGAAGCTGGCGAACTTCATGCTGCTGTATTCGGTATGGAAGCCGGCCACCAGTTCGTTTTCGGCCTCGGGCAGATCGAACGGCACGCGGTTGGTTTCGGCGAAGGCCGCAATCATGAAAACGATGAAACTGATAATTTGCGGGAAGGGGCCGTGCAGAATATTCCAGTGGAAGATGCCGCCCGCCTGGGTCTCCACCAGTTGGCGCAGGCTGAGCGTGTTGGAAATCAATAGCGGCGCGGCGATGGCCAGCGACATGGGCAGCTCGTAGCTGATCATCTGCGCCGAACTGCGAAGGCCGCCGATGAGCGCGTACTTGTTGTTCGACGCCCACCCGGCGAGCGCGATGCCGTAGACGCCCATGGAGGACACGGCCAGGATGAAGAGCACGCCGATATTGAGGTCGGTCATTTGCATCCAGGTGGTCACCGGGCCGACCTGGATCTGCGGGCCGAAAGGGATCACCGAAATGGAAAGCAGCGCCATGGTCATGGCCAGAAACGGCGCCAGCAGATACAGCGGCTTGTTGACGTAGGGCGGCAGCAGGTCTTCCTTGGTGAGGAGTTTGATGATGTCGGCCACCGGCTGCAAGAGGCCGTGCGGCCCCACGCGGTAGGGACCGGGGCGCACCTGTACGTGGGCGATGACCTTGCGCTCCACCCATTGCAGGTAGGCGAGCGTGGTCATGAGCACCGCGAAGATGACGGCGGCCTTGATCAGGCTGATAACAATGAACGAGTCGAGTAGCTCCATTTAGCGGCTCAATCGATTTTCTACAACGGAGTTCAGAACCTTAGAATACCGCCCGAGCGTGCCGGACGCGAACAGGCCGTTGTGGTCGGAACGGACCAGATCGGGCCGGAGATCGACCCCTGAGTCAACGACGATGCGCCCATTGACCGGCACGGTCTGCGCCGCCCCGCCGGTGGCGAGCACCGGCATGGGAATATCGTATCCATGCACCGAATGGCGAATCTCCGCCAGAACGGTTTCGGGCACCCAGGGGCCGACTGCCGCCGCCGCGCCCATTTCGCGCGCGATGAAGCCCATGATTTCCAGGTCGGGCTTGGCGCCCATGGTATGGATGGCGCGCGTCAGGCGCTGCACTTCGCCCGTGGTGTTGGTCACCGTGCCGTTCTTTTCGTAGGCGGAAGCCGCCGGCAGGACGACATCGGCCTGGAGCGCCGTCTCGGTGAGGAACATGTCCTGCACCACGAGGAAACCGGCCTTGCGCTGGAGGCTGCCCTTAAGAGGATTGGCGCCTACCACCCACAGCACGTCCAGCGGGGCGGCGATCATTTCGCCCAGGTGCATCCCCGCCTGCCCGCTTGGCTGGTAGCCGGGCAGCAGTTCCGGCGTAAGGCCCATATCCACCGCGCCGCGCGAGTTGGCGTAATCCAGCAGGCAGATGAACTTCACCGGGATGGCCAGCGATTCGGCGAAATCCACCAGCTTGCGCAACTCGTCGCCCTTGTAGGAATCGTCGAACAGAATCACCAGTTCCTTCTCGGCCTTCAGCTTGTCGCGCAGCGATTCGTAGTCGCGCCCGCGCACCCGTGCCACCGCGTATTTGTCCTCGCGCACGGCTTCGGGCGTCACCACGTAGATGTGCGCCTGATGATGGCGGTAGTTGGCGCGGACCTGGTAGCTGAGCATGGGATGCTCCAGCGCCAGATCGGCGCCGAGCACCAGGATGGCCTTGCGTTCGTACAGGTCGCCCACCGTGGCCAACTTCGCTGTCTTGCCGCTGAGCGCGTCGAGCAGCGTCACCACGTCGCCCGTACGGTGGTGATCGATGTGGTTGGTCTTGAGCACCTGGCGGGCGAACTTCTGTAAATAGAAGTTCTCTTCGTTGGTGGTGTGGTTGCTGCCGATCACGCCAAACGTGCCGCCATCGGCCAGCGTCTGCGTGAACTTCGCGGCCACGGCTTCGAGCGCCTTGCTCCAGGAGACCTCTTCCAGCTTGCCGTTGACGCGCAGCAGGGGCGCTTGCAGGCGCTCGGGGTGATCGTAGAAATCGAAGGCGTAGCGTCCCTTGATGCACAGAAACTCGCCGTTGATGCCGGAGCGGTCGCGGTTGTTGCCGCGGATGATCTTGTCGTTGCGCGTGCCCAGCGTGGTCTTGCAGCCATCGCCGCAGTGGGTGCAGATGGTGCCCGTGTGGTCCATCTCCCAGGGGCGCGTCTGGTAGCGGTAGATGCCGCTGGTGAGCGCGCCGACGGGGCAGATATCGATGCAGGCGCCGCACTCGTCGCACTCCAGATGATCGCCCGTGTTGGGAGCGATCTCGCTCGTCACGCCGCGGTTGATGACGCCGAGCGCGCCCACGCCCAGGCCCTCGCTACAGACGCGGACGCAGCGGAAGCACAGGATGCAGCGCGGCGCATCGAAGAAGACCACGGGGGAGAACTGCTTCTCGGGGGTGTGCACCTTTTCTTCCGTGTAGCGGCTTTCGCCCGCGCCGTAGCGGAAGACCATGTCCTGCAATTCGCACTCGCCGCCCTTGTCGCAGACCGGGCAATCCAGCGGGTGGTTGGTGAGCAGGAACTCCAGCATGTATTTGCGCGATTGCCGGACCTGTTCGGTATCGGTGCGCACCACCATGCCTTCGGAGACGGGCAGAGTGCATGCCGTCATCATCTTGGGCATCTTCTCCACTTCCACCAGGCACATGCGGCAGGCGGCGGCCAGCGAGAGCCCCTCGTAGTAGCAGAACGCGGGGATCTCGATGCCCACGGTCTTGGCGGCATCGATCACCAGGGTCTGCGGGGGCACTTTGACCGCCCGGCCGTCGATAGTCAGATTGATCAGGTCAGGCATGCAATTCCTTGGTGGGGCAGGTTGTCGAGGTCAAAGCGTCGAGACGAGTCTCGACGCGGCAGACACGAGTGTCTGCGCCACGTCGGGTTGCCATCACACGGTCACCGCGCTTTCACTGTGCTCGTACGGGCACGGTTTGCCGTTCAGGTGATCTTCGAACTCATGCCGGAACTTCTCCACGATGGAGATGGTGGGCATGGCGGCGGCGTCGCCCAGCGGGCAGAACGTGCGGCCCAGCATGTTCTTGGCGATATCGCCGATCAGGTCGATATCGGTGCGCGTGCCGCCTCCCTCGTGGAAGCGCATCAGTATCTTCTTGAGCCAGGTGGTGCCTTCGCGGCACGGGATGCACCAGCCGCAGCTTTCGTGGGCGTAGAACCGCATGATGCGCAGCGCGGCTTTCACCATGCAGGTGTCTTCGTCCATGATGATGACGCCGCCCGATCCCAGCATGGTTTTGCGCGCCGCCATGGAATCGTAATCCATGGTCGCGCCTTCCACTTCCGCGGCGGTCAGCACGGGGCAACTCGACCCTCCCGGAATGAACGCCTTCAACTTCTTCCCGTTGCGTATGCCGCCGCCCACTTCCTCGATCATCTGCTTCACCGGGAAGCCGAGCCGGAGTTCGTAGACGCCGGGCTTATTGACGTGCCCGGTGAGGCAGGTCATCTTGGTGCCGCCGGATTTGGGAATGCCGAGCGCCGCGAACGCCGCGCCGCCATCGCGCAGAATCGCCGGCACCGCGCAGAAGGTCTCCACATTATTCAGGATGGTGGGGCTTTGGAACGCGCCCGCTACCGCAGGGAACGGCGGGCGGATGCGCGGGATGCCACGCTTGCCTTCGAGCGATTCCAAGAGCGCCGATTCCTCGCCGCACTCGTAAGCGCCCGCGCCGGTGTGCGCGTAAAGATCGAAATCGAAGCCCGTGCCCTGGATGTTCTTGCCCAGCCAGCCCTTTTCGTAGGCTTCGGCGATGGCCTTCTCCATCACTTCGATGAGGTAGCGATACTCGCCGCGGATGTAGATGTAGCCGGCGTGCGCATCCACCGAGAGGCCGGCGATGAGCACGCCCTCGATCAACTGGTGGGGATCGTTTTCGATCAGCACGCGATCCTTGCAGGTGCCGGGCTCGCTCTCGTCGCCGTTGACCACGATGTACTTGGGCTTGGGCGAGGTGCGCGGCACGAAGCCCCACTTCATGCCGGTGGGGAACCCCGCGCCGCCGCGCCCGCGGAGATTGGAAATCTTCACCTGGTCGATGATCTCCTCGGGCTTCATCCTGGCGGCCTTGAGGAAGGCCTGGTAGCCTTCGGTGGCCAGGTAGGTGTCGATGGACGCCGAATTGGGCAGACCGAAGCGCCGCGTCAGCACCCTGGTTTCAAGCGGACTGGGTTCGTTGAAAAGCATCGGGCTCATTTCCTCAAACCGGCTTCTTCCTCAGGCCATCCAGAAGCTGGTCCAGTTTTTCGGGCGTGACGTGGTGGTGGAAATCGTAGTTTACCTGGATGGCGGGGGCCCAGGAGCAGGCGCCCATGCACTCCACTTCCTCAATCGAGAATTCGCCGTCGGCGGTGACTTCCTTATGGCCGATGCCGAGCTTCTTGCAGGCGTGCTCGTAGAGCTTGTCGCCATCGTGCAGCAGGCAACTGATGTTGGTGCAGACCTGCACGTGGTATTTCCCCAGCGGCTTGGTGTGCAGCATGGAGTAGTACGACAGCACTTCGTTCACCTGTAACGGCGTACATCCGATGCGGCAGGCGACTTCGTTCACCAGCTCGTCGGTGATCCGGCCGATTTCGTCCTGGGCGTAGAGCAGCATCGGGATCATCGCCGAGCGCTCGCGGCCCGGCGGATAGCTCTTCAGGAGTTTGTCAAACCTGGCTTCCAGTTGCGGGGAAAAAGTCATTACCTGTCCGTGTCACCAAGAACGAAATCCATGCTGCCGATGGAGGCGATCACATCGGCGATCAGCGTAGTCTCAACCATTTTAGGCACGGCCTGCAGGTTGCCGAAACTGGGTGTGCGCATGTGCACCCGGTAAGGGAGGGTGGTGCCGTCGGAGACCACGTAAAACCCCAGTTCGCCGCGCGGCGATTCAATCACCTGATAAACTTCGCCTTCCGGGACGCGGAAACCCTCGGTGACGATCTTGAAATGGTAGATGAGGGCCTCCATCTGGGTCTTCATTTTTTCGCGGTCGGGCAGCACCACGTGGGGCGCGTCCGCCTTCCACGGTCCCGGCGGCATGCCGTCCATGGCCTGCCGGACGATGCGCACGCTTTGGCGCATTTCCTCCAGCCGCACCAGGTACCGCGCGTAGACATCGTTCTCGGTGTGCGTGGGAATTTCGAAATCGAACTTCTCGTAGCTGGAGTAGGGCGCGTCCTTACGGGTGTCGATCTTCAATCCGGCGGCGCGCAGCATGGGCCCGGTGACTGCGAGGTCCAGCATGTCTTCGAGGGAAATCACGCCGACGCCCTTGGTGCGGCCAATCCAGATCTGGTTGTTGGTCAGCAGGTTCTCATACTCGTCGATGCGGCTGGGGAAGATGTCGATGAACGTCTTGATGCGCTCGTGCCAGCCGCGCGGCGGTTCCAGCGCCAGCCCGCCGATGCGGAAGTAGCTGGTCATCATGCGCTGGCCGCTGAACTGTTCGAAGATCTTGAGAATCTCCTCGCGCTCCCGGAAGCAGTAGAGGAACACCGTCATGGCGCCGATATCGAGAGCGTGCGTGCCCAGCCACACCAGGTGGCTGTTGAGGCGCGTCAGTTCGGTGAGCATGACGCGCATCCACTGGGCCTGCGGCGGAATCTCCAGTTGGAGCAGTTTTTCCACCGCCAGGCACCAGCCCAGGTTGTTGGAAAGCGGCGCCAGGTAGTCCACGCGGTCGGTCAGGGTGACCGCCTGCTGGTAGGTTTTGACTTCGAATTCCTTTTCGATGCCGGTGTGCAGGAAGCCGATATCCGGCTGGCAGGTGACGATGTTTTCGCCATCCAGTTCCAGCAGCAGGCGCAGCACGCCGTGGGTGGAAGGGTGCTGCGGCCCCATGTTGAGGACCATGCGGCGCCCGCCGACAGGCGACTGCTCTTCCTCGACTTCGGCGACGGTCAATCCAGGTACGGCCGGTTCGCTCATGATGCCGTCTCGCTTCGAGGTTGACAGACGAAAGCGTCTGTCCCACGTGGGGCAGGCGCTTCCGCCTGCCAACCACCGGATCCGTCAGTGAACTTCGGAAGCGTCATACTAAGCCCTCGGCCCCATGATGGGGTAATCCTTGCGCAGCGGATGCCCTTCCCAATCGTCCGGCAGCATGATGCGGCGCAAGTCGGGATGGTTGAGGAAGCGGACACCGAAGAGGTCGAACACTTCGCGCTCGTACCAGTTGGCGCCGCGCCAGACTCCGGTGACGGAATCGATCGCGGGATCCGCACCCGAGAGGCGGCACTTGAGGCGCAGCCGTTCATTGCGTTCGATGCAATGAAGGTGGTAGACGATCTCGAAGCGCGGTTCGGCGGGGTAGCGGTCTACCGCCGTCACCGTGCTGATGCGGACGAACTTCTGATCGTACTTGAGGAACCCGCAAACGCTGGCGATTTTGGCCGGAGCGATCTCCAGCGTCAGCTCGCCATGTTCGCTCTTGCCGCCCATGACCGCATCGGCATCGAAGGCGTCGACGGCCGCGGCCGCGGAATGCTCTTGCAAATGATCGGGTAGCATCGTGCCTGTCCTACTTCCGTCCGGAACGCCTGGTTTCGGCCCAATCGAGAGCGCCCTTCTTCCAGATGTAGAAAAATCCCGAAAGGATCAAAATTACGAAGATCAGCATCTCGAAAAAACCGAACATTTTGAGATCGCGATAGACCACCACCCAGGGGTACAGGAAAATGGCTTCGATATCGAACAGAATGAAGAGCATGCCCACCAAGTAGAATTTCACGCTGAAGCGGTGCCGCGCATCGCCCGTGGGCACGATGCCGCTTTCGTAGGGCATGTCCTTGAAGCGATTGCGCACCTTCTTGCCGAGCAGGTACGAGGCGGTCAGCAGTCCGGCCGCCAGCCCCATCGCGATGACGGCCTGGAGCAGCACAGGGAAATACAACTCAGTGTAGGACTTAGGCATGCATGTTCCACGTCGGGAGAGGAGTCAAATCTGACTATAATGGTTTGAAAACAGGGGTGTCAACCAAACATGCTAGAGATCACGGTCAACGGCGAGCCGCAAACTGCCCCTCCCGGACAAACCATCCTGGGTTTAATCCGGCAACTGGAGCTGGACCCGGCGCGCGTGGCGGTGGAATTGGACCGCCGGATAGTCAAGCAACCGCTCTGGCCGGAGACGGTTTTGCGCACCGGCGCGCAGCTAGAAATCGTGCAGTTCGTCGGGGGAGGATAGAGCGCCGCTCCCTCACGGTGTGTGAAAAAAATAGTTGGCAGGCGGACCCAGAGGGTACCCCGCCTGCCCCACCTTTGCAGGCAATCGACCTGCCCGTGGTGGGGCAGGCGATTTCGCCTGCCAACCTCGAAGGGAGCGGACGCCCTTCGTGCCTAAACGAAGCTGCGGATAGCGCCCGCCTCGTCTTCGTGAACATCGAAGACGGTGTAGAGCTTCGTGATCTGTAGCAGGTCTTTGACCCGCTTGTTGAGGTTGAGCAGCTTCAACGCGCCGCCGCTGTTGGTTACGGTGGTGAACCCGGAAACGAGTTCGCCGATGCCGGAACTGTCGATATAGGACACTTCGCCCAGGTTGAGCAGGATCTTCTTCTGGCCCTTGCTCACCAAGTCGCGCATCGCGTCGCGGAGGGTGCTGGAGCCTTCGCCCAGCGTGATTCTCCCCGCTACGTCAATCACCGTCACGTCACCCACCTGCCGAGTAGTCAACTTTACGCTCACTGAATATGCCTCCTGGCTGAAACCGCAGAATCTACTTAGACACCAAATACTTGACCAAAGTTACTTCGGTCCCCCCGGACTCCAGGCGCCGCATCTGGAAATCGTCCATGAAAGACCGGATGAGGAAAATACCCCGTCCCGAAGTGCGCAACAGGTTTTCCGGGGCCAGAGGGTCGGGGACCGAATTGAAATCGAAGCCCTCGCCCTCGTCGCCGATCCGGACGGTAAAGCTCCGCCCGTCCGACGCCACCGCAAACCGGACCTTTTTATGGGCGTTGTACCGGTTGCCGTGGACCACTGCATTGACCACGGACTCGCGAATCGCCATGCCGATCTTCATCAGGTCTTCTTCCCGCATACCGGCGCGCTGCGCCATGCCGACCGCCAGTTCCTCGGCAGAGTCCACACTCTCCAGGGTGGACTCCAGGAACCGTTCGACGGCTTCGGGTGTGTGACTGGCGTGGTCCGGCATACCTAGAACGGCCTTGCTGCGAGGCAAAGCGAATCGACAGAATAAATTACCGGAGATGCGAAAGTCAAGGCACGCCCCCGGCATCCGCTAGCATCCGCCGCCCTTCGTGATGGTACCAAACAACTTGGCCGGGCGGGGCGCTACAATCGAGGCGTGGACAAGCTGGCTGAAACCGAACTGGCCCGGGCGCTGCTCGCCGGAGAGACGAACGCCTTCGAACGGTTCGTCGAGCATTTCCGGTCCAAGGTGTTCCACTATAGCTGGCTCATGTGCGGCAGCCCGGAAGACGCCGAGGAAGTGGCCCAGGAGACGCTCCTGAAGGTGTTCGAGAGCTTCCCCCAGTTGCGCGAGCCGGAACGGGTGCGCGCCTGGGTGTTCCGCATCGCCAGGAATGTCTGCCTGATGACGCGCCGTAAGGGCGTTTTCGCGCCGGCCCACGAACTTTCGCTGGACGAATTGCTGCCCGCCGACGAAGTCCCGGACTCCGGACGCGCTCCCGAGGGCGAACTGCTGCGCGGCGAACTGCGCGCGGTGATCGACCGCGTCATCATGGAATTGCCGCCTTCGTACCGTGCCGTGGTGCTATTGCGCGACCTGGAGGAGTTGACCACGGAAGAGACCGCGCAGATTCTGGATTTGGGCATCGACGTGGTCAAGACGCGCCTCCACCGCGGGCGGGCGGCGATGCGCCAGAAGCTGGATTGCTACCTTAATAATCACTGCCTGGAAGACCAGCCCAGCCCCAATCCGGCGCCTCTGACGGCAGCGGAGCGGGGCGGCCTGTATGCCACCTGGGAAAAGCGGGTCGCTGTTACTTAACTTCGTCACCTGACCTCGTGACTTGAGTCACAGCGGTGGGTTTTTCGACAGATTAGCCTGGATTCAGAGGTAGAGAGAAGACATGTCCCCCGTTGTGGCTCCGCCCCTGGCGCCGATTCGCAAAAAGTTGGTCCGGCGCTCCGACCGGGACCGCTCGCAAACCCTGCGCGGCACATTACAACTGGCGTTTTTCGCGCTCAACGTGTGGATCGGCATCGAGTTCTACCTCTTTGTCCGCTACTACGAGACCGGCGGGCGCAGCGTGTGGGCCAGTCGCCCCCCGGGGATCGAGGGCTGGCTGCCAATCGCCTCGCTGATGAATCTGAAGGTGCTCCTGGCCAGCGGACAGATGCCGCGCCTGCACCCCGCCGGGATGTTTCTGCTGATCGCCTTTCTGGCCGCCTCCTGGATCTTTCGCAAGAGTTTCTGCGGCTGGCTGTGTCCCGTGGGCACCGTCTCGGAGTACCTATGGCGGCTCGGTCGCCATACTTTCGGCCGCAATTTCCGCCTGCCGCGCAAGCTGGACGTGGGGTTACGCAGCTTGAAGTACCTGCTGCTGGGCTTGTTCCTGTACGCGGTGGGCTCCATGTCGGTGCCGGCGATCCGGGCGTTTCTGGAAGGCCCGTACGGCATCGTGGACGACGTGAAGATGCTCAACTTCTTCCGCTTTCTGGGTCTGGCCGGCGGCATGGTGGTGGCCTTATTGGTGTTGGCTTCGGTGCTGGTGCAGAATTTCTGGTGCCGCTACCTGTGCCCGTACGGCGCCCTGATGGGGCTGGCCGCCCTGGCGAGCCCGCTCCGTATCCGCCGCCAGGAAGCCTTGTGCATCGATTGCGGCAAATGCGCCAAAGCATGCCCTTCGGCGCTCCCGGTGGACAAGCTGGTCAGCATCCGGTCGGCGGAGTGCACGGGCTGCCTGGAGTGCGTGGCCGAGTGTCCGGCGGCGGGAGCGTTGATGATGGCCGCGCCGCGCCGCCGCGCTGTCCCCGCCTGGGCTATGGCGGCGGGTGTGGCGGCGCTGTTCCTGGGCATCTGCGGCCTGGCGCAGTGGGCCGGCTACTGGCGCACCGATCTCCCCAGCGACATCTACTTCCGGCTGATTCCCCACGCCAACGAATTCACCCACCCCAGGTAGCGCTCTTTGTGCTTTCTTTCACGCTCTGCGTCGGACCTTCTCGCCCCGGTCCAGTCCAGCGCGCAAGAGCATCTTAATGTAGGTCTGGTAGCCGATCCCCTTATCGGCCGCCTGGCGTCGCGCCCGGTCGACGTCGCCGGTGGGGATCCGCAGCATGACTTTCCGCGACGGCGGCTTCTGCACAGTCTCGGTCTTCTTCGACAACGTGATGCCGACGCTCTTCCCGCCGACGCGCAGCGCGCCTTCCTTCTCGGCCTGCTCGAAAAGCCTCAGTAGCCGATCCTGATTCTCTTCAAACCAGCGGGCCTCTTCCGCTTCGGTCTTAGTCTCCGCCAGCTTCTTCTTAGGCATCGTGTTATCCCTTAACGCGCTTCCATAGGGCGCG
>JBEKDV010000115.1:0-19175 GCA_050014175.1 Candidatus Solibacter sp.
CAACCGCATCGTGCGCCTGATGGAGCACGAAATCCCGGTCAAGCTGCAGTTCGAAGTCAAGGTCGGCTTCGACGACGCGGAGCCGTTCAACGTGATCGCGGAAATTCCGGGCAACGCCAAGAAGGACGAACTGGTGATGGTGGGCGGCCACTTCGATAGCTGGCACTACGCGACGGGCGCCACCGACAATGCGGCGGGAAGCGCGATCGCCATGGAAGTGATGCGCACGCTGAAGGCCCTGAATCTCAATATGGACCGCACGGTGCGCATGGCGCTGTGGGGCGGCGAAGAGCAGGGCCTCCTGGGGTCGCGCGCCTACGTGAAGGAGCATTTCGCGGATCCGACGGTCATGAAGCCGACGGCGGAGCACGAGAAGGTGGCGGGCTACTGGAACATCGACAATGGGACCGGAAAGATCCGCGGCATTTACCTGCAGGGCAACGAAATGTGCCGGCCGATTTTCGAGAAGTGGCTGGAGCCGTTCAAGGACATGGGGGCGGCGACGATCACGAACCGTAACACGGGCGGCACGGATCACCAGGCCTTCGACGCCGTGGGCCTGCCAGGCTTCCAGTTCATCCAGGACACGATGGATTACGAGACGCGCACGCACCACACCAACATGGACGTGTACGACCGCATACAGGCGACGGACATGCTGCAGATGTCGGCGATCGAATCGTCGATGGTGTACCTGACGGCGGTGCGGCCGGAGAAACTGCCGCGCAAACCGCTGCCTCCTCCGCAGCCGGCCGGCCGCGGGTTCGGTGGCGGTGGCGGGGCTCCCACCGGGGGACGCGGCGGGAACTGAGACTCCGTAGCGCGGCCTTTGAGGCTGCCGTCGGCATTCTTGCCGACGTTCTTCGGCTGCAGCGACGCCGGCTGCGGCGCCGAAAACAAGAAGGCGATTACAGCAGAATGCCCCCTCGAAAGGGGGGCATGGCAGCCTGAAAGGCTACGCTACACGGTGTTTCGAAAGGGGCGGGTGTAAGGGTAGGTGCGACTGCAATTCGGGCACCGGCACGTCAGCCGGCCGGTGCGCGGGGCGCTCGCCGCGGGCTGGCCGGTGCCGCAGTACAGACAGACGTTGAGGTGCCCGGGTTGTTCCACCACGGCGGGCGGCGGCGTTCGTTCGAAGAAGAACGCCCAACCGTACACGGACAGATCCGTGCGCAACCAGCGGTCCAGGAGGCGCGTGCCCACGTAGAGCGCCTGCTGCACGAAGCCGACGCAGCGGAGGGGAAGCCGCGAAATGGCGACCAGCCTGCGCGGCAAGTCCGGGGGCGGGGTCTCCAGGAACTCCATCAGCTTGCGCAGATACACGAAGGACGAATAGAGCTTCTGCCATCCCACGAGGCGAACGTCGAGGCGCTGTTCGACGAGGCGGACGACTTCGTCCCTGCGGAACCGGTTGACGTGGCCGCCGCCTTCGAATACGAAACGATAGATGGCATCGCACAGACCGTAGCCATTAGGTATGGAGATATAACACTGGCCGCCGGGCTTGAGGACGCGCGCCACTTCGGCGAGCGTCCCTTCCAGAGGGGCCAGGTGCTCCAGGGCGTGGTGGCATATCACCAGATCGATGCTGTCGTCGCGGACGGGCAGTTGGTGGCTCCGCCCGACCACGCGGCTATAGCGGACCGCGGTAGTGTACGCAGCCGGGTCGTCGTCCAGCGCCAGCCAGGCGCACGAGAATTCCGCGCCCGGGAAACTGCCCGCGCCGGAGCCCACGTCCAGCACCCACTGATTGGATTTCAGTTGGGCAATCCAATCGTAGATGTCGGCAGCCATGGGCCACGCGCGAACTAAAAGTTCACGATGGAGGCGAAAGACACCGGGTCGAGGGCGGCGCCGCCCACCAGGACGCCATCGATTTCCGGCTGCGCCATGAGGATTTTGGCGTTATCCGGCTTGACGCTGCCGCCATAGAGGATGCGGATGGAATCGGCGGCATCCTTGCCGAATTTGCCGCGCACCTGGGCGCGGATGGCGCGGTGGGTATCGGCGGCGATCTCGGGGGTCGCGGTCTTGCCGGTGCCGATGGCCCAGACGGGCTCGTAAGCGATCACGATTTTGGCGAACTGCTGTTCGGTGAGTCCGGCGATACCCTTGTGGAACTGGGCGGCGAGCACGGCTTCGGTGTTGCCGCTCTCGCGCTCGGCCAGAAGCTCGCCGACGCAGACGATGGGAGTGAGGCCGAATTCGAGCGCCGCCTGGGTGCGTTTGAGGACGGTCTCATCGGTCTCGTTGAAATACTGGCGGCGTTCGCTGTGGCCGATGATGGTATGGGTGGCGCCTACGGCTTTGATCATGGGGCCGGAGATTTCGCCGGTGAAGGCGCCTTCCTTGGCCCAGCCGATATTCTGCGCGCCGACGCGGATGAGCGACCCTTTGACGGCATCGACGGCCGCGGCGAGATTCGTGAAGGGAGGACAGATCACGATCTCACAGTGCGAGGATTTCTCGACCAGCGGCCGGAATTTCTCGAAGAATGCAGTGGTTTCCGCGGGCGTTTTGTACATCTTCCAATTGCCCGACATGACAGGTGTTCTCATAAGATTTTGCTCTAAGAAACGATTTGCTCTAAAAAGCTTTTTCCTTGCGCGATGTGCGCGCCGAAGTTTTCGGCGACGGTCTGGCCGATATCGCTGAGCGAGCCGCGGATGCCGAGATTGACGCCGGCGCGGACCTTGGGTCCGAAGGCGAGCAGCGGCACGTACTCGCGGCTGTGATCGGTGGATGGCGTGGTGGGGTCGCAGCCGTGGTCGGCGGTGAGGATGGCGAGATCGCCAGCGCCCAGCCGGCTTTCCAATTCGGGGACCCAGGCATCGAACTGTTCGAGAGCGGCGCCGTAGCCTTCCACGTCGTTGCGATGGCCGAAGTTCTGGTCGAAATCGACCAGGTTGACGAAAATCAGGCCACGTTCCGTCTCCTCGATGGCTACCAGGGTCTGGGCCATCCCCTCGGTGTTGTTTTTGGTCTTGGTGGAATCCTCAATGCCGCGGCCGAGGAAGATGTCGAAGATTTTGCCGACGCCGTGCACCGGCACGCCGAGGTCATGAAGGCGATCGAGCAGCATGCCGGGAGGCGGCGGGACGGCGTAATCGTGGCGGTTGGAGGTGCGCGTGAAGCTGCCTGGTGCGCCGATGAAGGGGCGGGCGATGACGCGGCCCACCTCGTGCGGTCCGCGCAGGATCTCACGCGCGGTCTCGCACATTTTGTAGAGTTCCCAAAGCGGGACGACTTCCTCGTGGGCGGCGATCTGGAAGACGCTGTCGGCGGAGGTGTAGACGATGGGCGAACCGGTGCGCATGTGCTCGGCGCCGAGTTCCTTGATGATCTCGGTGCCGCTGGCGGCCTTATTGCCGAGGGAACGGCGGCCGATGCGGCGTTCGAACTCGCGCATGACGTCGGACGGGAAGCCGTTCGGGTAGAGCGGGAACGGCTTGGAGAGATGGATGCCGGCCATTTCCCAGTGTCCCGTGGTGGTGTCCTTGCCTGGCGACGCCAGGGTGCATTTGCCGTATGCTCCGGCGGGGGCGGCGGCGGGAGGAATGCCGGTGAGCGGCATGATGTTGCCGAGGCCGAGGCGCGCGAGGTTGGGCAATTTGATGCCGCGAATGCGGGCGATGTTGCCCAGCGTGTCGCTGCCCGCGTCGCCATACTGCGCGGCATCGGGCATTTCGCCGATACCTACGCTGTCGAGAACGATCCAGATTACGCGGGAAAACGCCACAATTCGACTCTAACATCTGTGCGGGGGGCGCCGGGGATGAGGGTAGAATCGGCGTGCGAACGATGGCGGCTGATCCTACTTAATTCTCACCACGTTGCCACGCCCGATGGAACGTAGCGCGGAGATCGCTGCGGGTACGAGCAACTCCAGATCGCGCAGGCGGTTGGTTGGTCCGCAGAGAATGATCAAGGAGATCCGCCGTCCGGCCAGATTCTGTTGATCGGGAATGTTCTGATCGACGGTGATGAGGACATCGAAACCAGAGGCCTCGGCAGCTTCGAGGAGACGGCCATTTTTCAGCCCCGCCAGATTGGCGAAGCGGGCTGTCTGGCAGTCATAGCCCGGGAATAGAAGCCGTAGCCGTTCGTCGACGCACTCGTCAATGAGAAGCCGCATCAGGCGCGTGCCAGCAGGAGTTGCCTGGCTTCTTCAAGCGCCTGCAACGCGAGGGTACGGGAGACTGTCGGAAAGCCTTCCAGGAAGTCTTCCAGCGTGTCACCGCCCTCAAGGTACTCGAACAGGGTCTGAACCGGCACGCGCGTCCCTCGGAACACGGGGACTCCGTGCATCGTTTCGGGATCTCTCGTGATGGCGCGCGTCATGTCTCATTGTCGCAAAAACCGACGAATGGTGCTGACGTTGGGCGCGCCCGCTACTTCAGCGCGACGGTGACCGTTGCCGGGCTGGAAGCGCCGCCGGACTGCACCACGATGGGGACGCTGCCGCTCGGCGCACCGTCGGGGACCTGCACGTTGATCTGGAACACGCCGGCCACCATGCCGGGCGCCGCTCCGGCGTACCACACCGTTCCGCTGGCGCCTCCCATAGTCACAGTCACCGGCGCAGCGAGATTGGCGGGTGTGCCGGTAGAGAACTGGCCGTCACTACTCGGCGGCGAGGTGATGCCCCCACCCGTTCCGAAGAGCATCAGAATGTCGCCGTGCGCCGCCGGGAGGGCGGCCGAGTTCACACTCCAATCCTGATTCAAGATGGCGCCCTGGCCAGAGCCGCTGGAGGCCATGGTGAACAGACCGGGCGAAGCGGCGGCCACGGAAAGCGTCGCGCTGCCGGCGGATTTATTCTGGTAGGTGACCTGGATGGCGGTGCTCGTCTTACCGGACACGGCAAAGGGCACGATGGCGCTCGATTGCGTGGCCGAAACGTAGAGCAGCGGCGCGGCGACGCCGTCAAATGCGATCTGCACGCCCGCCAGGGTCGTGGCCAGCGGTGGACCCGACGCATCGAGCGAAGCGGCCACCAGGGATGCCGGGCCCATCGCGGTGCCATAAACGGTGACGATTTCGCCGGGCGCGACCGGGCCGGCCAGGAAGGTCGCGGCATTGACTACCGTGACTGTGGCGGCGGGCGGAGTGGGCGGCGTTGTGGACGCGGCGTCGAGGCAGCGGATGCGGAGGTTGGTCGAATCGGAGAAGCAGACGCGGCCGTTGGCGTCCAGGGCCACATAGAATGGGTCGATAGCGGTGCTCAGGGCCGGCTGTCCCTCGCCGCTGATATCGTACCAACCGTTGCCGGCGATGGTGGTCAGGGTGCCGTCCGGAGTGACGCGCCGGATGTAGGCGCTGTCGGCGATGTACACATTGCCTGCCGCATCCAGGGCGACTCCGCTTGGGTAACAGAGCGGGCTTGATGTCGCGGGACCATCGGAAGGGTTGTCGCAAACGCCGGTGCCGGCAAAATCGGAGATGATGCCGGCGGCGGTGATTTTGCGAACGCGGTTATTGTTCTCGTCGGCAAAATAGACGTTGCCATTGGAATCGGCGGCAAGGCCCAGCGGGGTGTCCATCTTCGCCTGTAAAGCGACGGTTCCGTTCCCGGCATACCCGGGCTGGCCGTTGCCTGCAATGGTAGTAATGATCGAGGTGGTGAGGTTCAAGCGGCGGATGCGGTTGTTGTCGGTATCGGCGATGTAGAGATTCCCCGAAGAATCGAGCGCGAGACCCTGCGGAAATTGCAGTTGGGCGTCCAGGGCGGCGCTCGGGTTCGCTCCCGTGCCGCAGGTAGCGCTGGTGTTCACGACGGTCTTCACGTTGCCGTTCTGGAGAAGTTCCCGAATCTGGCAGGCGCTGTTGAAGTAGATGTTGCCGGCGGAATCGGCGGCGAGGGCGCGCGGCTGCGCGATGTTCGAAGCAGTGGCAGGCTGGCTGTCATTGGACCAGCCGAAGATCCCCGTGCCGGCGGCCGTGGTAATCGACTGATCGACGCCGATCTTTCGCACGCGCTGATCGCCGTTGTCGGCGAGGTACCAGTTGCCCGTTGGGTCGGCGACCAGGCCCCACGGGTCCACGAAGTAGGCGGCGGTAGCCAGACCATGGTCACCGAGAGCGGTAGTGCGCACCACGCCCGCCGCCAGGGTCACCGTGGTGGAGGTGCTCGTCCACACGATCTTGTTGATGACCTGTTGCAGAAAATCGGGCGCGGCCAGCCAGGCGGGACTCACGACGGCGGGACTCGCGGCGGCGGGACTCGCGGCGACGTCGCCGAGGCTGGTGATGGAATGCGAGAAGGTGCTGATCAGGCCGTTGGGATCGACCATCTTCAAGAGACCGTTGGCGGTGTCCGCGATGTAGACGTTGCCGGTGGAATCCACCGCTACACCAGAGGGCTGAAACAGTTTGGCGCCAATGGCGAATCCGCTGCCGCCGTCGCCCGCCACACCGGTGCCGGCAAAGGTGGAAATGGCGCCGTTGGGGGCGAGTTTGCGGACGCGGTTGTTGAGACTGTCGGCGATGTAGAGGTTGCCGCCGGCATCGAACACCAGCCCCTCGGGCGAGCTGAGTTGGAACGAGGTGGCGGGCGATCCGTCGCCGTTGTAGCCGGGCGCTCCGGTGCCGGCCACGGTGGTGATGGTTCCATCGGTTCCGATGCGGCGTACCACGCTGTTCTCGTACTGGGAGAAAAAGATGTTACCGGCGCCATCGATGGCGATACCGTCGGGAGTGTGGATCTGGGCGGAGATCGCCAGACCGTGGTCGCCGGAGGAGCCGTCGTCTCCGGTGCCCGCAATGGTGTGAAGCTGACCGCCGGAGATCTTGCAGATCCGGGCACTGGTGCCCACATAGACGTTCCCGGCGGCGTCTACGGCGATACCCTCCGGGTCGGGTATGGAGGCGGCGGTGGCGGGACCGCCTTCACCGGCGAACGTCTCGCCGCCGTTGCCGGCGATCGCGGTGAGCGTGCCGGCGGCGCCGAGTTTGAAGACGCGCTGGTAGTAGCTCTCGGTGAAGTAGAGGTTGCCGGCCGCGTCGAACGCCACGCGGTTCGGCGAGAAGAGGTTCACCGAGGTGGCGGCCTTGCCATCGCCGGCATAGGCCAGTTTGCCGTGGCCGGCGATGGTGTTCACTACGTACGATTGTGCGAAAGCGGAGGTGAACGCCGCGATCCACGCCAGAATTGCGTATCGAAGAAGCTTCATAAGCTGTCTCAAATGCTAGAGCCGCCGAAACAGGAAATCAAGCGCGGAAACTCCTTGTTTTCCCCGGTGGCGCGCGGCTGCCCCCCCGCGCCCGTTACGCACCTTTGGGAACCGCGGCGCGCACGCGGCGGCCGAGACGTGTTATAAATCGCCTGTTGAGTCAAACCGGTGGCGGACGCCGCCGCCATGTTGGATAGCGCGCACGAATTCGACGGAGTTTTGCATGCCTGATCTGGAGAAGTTGAACGAAGCCGTGATCGAGGGAGACTGGAAGGCCGCAGCCGCGGTGACGCACGCCGCCATCGCCGCGGGGGTGCCGGCGCTGACCATCGTCAGCGACCACCTCGTCCCTGCCATGGACGAAGTGGGCCGGCGCTTCGAGTGCGAGGAGTACTTCGTACCGGAGATGCTGCTTTCGGCGCGCGCCATGAAGGCGTCGATGGAGATTGTCCGCCCGCTGCTGGCGGCGTCGGGCGCCCAGCCGGTGGGTCGCGTGGTGATCGGCACGGTGAAAGGCGATCTGCACGACATCGGCAAAAACCTCGTGGCGTCGATGCTGGAAGGCGGCGGCTTCGAGGTGATCGACCTGGGCGCGGACGTGGCGCCGCAGCGCTTCATCGAGGCGGCTGCCGCGCGCCACGCCAACCTGGTGGCGCTTTCGGCGCTGCTCACCGTGACCATGCCGTCGATGAAAACCACCATCGACGCCTTCCAGGCCGCGGGACTGCGCGGGACGGTGAAGATCATGGTGGGCGGCGCGCCGGTGACGCAGCAGTACGCGGACGCGATCGGGGCGGACGGGTATAGCGACAGCGCCGGGAACGCGGTGGCGCTGGCGCGCAAACTGGTGGCGGCGTGAGCCGGCCCCGCGAGGCAGGCGCCTCGTTTACCCGCCCATGCGTTTCAAGCTGATCAGTTGCGAAGTCCTGTTCCGCGAAATGTGCCATGCCTGCGCGCATTCGCCGCACCAGGTGGACCTGGAGTTTCTGCCCAAGGGACTGCACGACCTGGGCGGCAAGCCCATGGCGGCGAAGATTCAGGAAGCCGTGGACCGCACGCCGGAGGGCGCGTACGAGGCGATCCTGCTGGGCTACGGGCTCTGCGGCAACGGGCTCGACGGGCTCCAGGCGCGCCATACGCCCCTGGTGCTGCCGCGCGCGCACGATTGCATCGCGCTATTGATGGGCAGCGGCGAGCGCCACCAGGCGTACTTCGAGAACAACCCCGGCACGTACTACCGCTCGACCGGCTGGCTGGAGCGCGGCAAAGGCCTGCAGCAGTTGACCCACGACACCACGGGGTTCGACGAATCGCTGGAAGCCATGATCGGCAAATACGGCGAGGATAACGGGCGCTACCTCTACGAAGAGATGACCCGCTACCGTTCGCAGTACCGTAAGCTCACCTTCATCGAAACGGGGCTGGAGGCGGGCGGAAAGTTTATCGACGAGGCGGCCGCCGAAGCCCGTGAGAAGGGCTGGAGCTTCGAGCGGCTGCCCGGCGACCTGGCGTGGCTCGGGCGCCTGGTGGAGGGCGAGTGGACGGATGCCGAGTTCGTGGTGGCCGCGCCCGGCCAGCGCATTGCCGCCAGCTACGACACCAGGGTGGTGAAGGTGCTGGTATGACGGGCAAGGAACGCATTCTGGCGAAACTGCGCGGCGAACCTACCGATTCGCTGCCGCTGATGCCGATCACCATGATGTTCGCCGCCGACTTGAGCAGCGCCCGCTACGGCGACTACGCGCGCGATCACCGCGTGCTTTCGGATGCGCAGGTGGCGGTGGCGGATCGCTTCGGCTTCGACTACGTATCGGCGATTTCCGACCCGGCGCGCGAGGCCTCGGACCTGGGCGCCACAGTGGCGTGGTTCGACGACCAGCCGCCGGCGATTGTGGAGAGCCGCGCGCTGCTGGACGACAAGGGCAAGCTCGCTGGTCTCCGCCTGCCCGACCCGGCCGCGCCCGGACGCATGCGCGATCGCGTCGAGGCGGTGCGGTTGCTGGCGGAACGCGCCGGCGCGACGCGGATTGTGGAGGGTTGGGTGGAAGGGCCGTGCGCCATGAGCGCCGATCTGCGCGGGCTCAACACCCTGATGCTGGATTTCTTCGACGATGGGCCTTTTGTGGAAGCGCTCTTCGAGTTCACCGTGCGCATGGAGATGGAGTTCGCCCGGGCGCAGGTGGCGGCGGGCGCGACCCTCATCGGGGTGGGCGACGCCGCGGCTTCGCTGGTCGGGCCCCAGTTGTATACGCAGTTCGTGCTGCCCTGCGAGCAGCGCCTGATCGCGGCCATCCACGCCCTTGGCGTGCCGGTGCGGCTGCACATCTGCGGCAACACCAAACGCATCGTGCAAGGCATGGGGCAGACCGGCGCCGACATCATCGACCTGGATTATCCGACGCCGCTCGGCCACGCCCGCCGCGCCATGCGGGAAACGCAGGTGCTATTGGGCAATATCGACCCGGTCCGCGACTTGCGCGACGGCACGCCCGAGTCGGTGGAAGCGGCGCTAGGGGAGTGCTACCGGCAGGCGGGCGAGGCTTACATTTGCGGCGCCGGCTGCGAGGTGCCGCGGGGCACGCCGCACGCCAATGTGGAAGCCATGGCGCGCTTCGCGCGCAGCCGCCGGTGAAACTCGAACTCCTTCCCCGCGCGGGCCGTACGCTGGCCGACCAGCTCTTCGAGGCTGGCGTCGAATTCCCCTGCGGCGGCGAGAGCGCCTGCGGCGGCTGCAAGGTGCGCGTGCTGGAAGGCGACGTGCCCGTCGCCGCACCCATGCGCGACGCGCTCACCGACGACGAGATCCGCCAGGGCTGGCGCCTGGCCTGCTGCGCCCGCTCGGCGGGCCGCGTGGTGGTCGAGGTGGAACAGTGGTCGCTGCCCGTGCTCACCGACGAAGCGCGCGTGCCCATCGAGCCGCGCGCCGGGCGCGGCGCCGTGATCGACCTCGGCACCACCACTCTCGTGGTCCAGGTGGTGGATCTCCACAGCGGCGAGGTCCTGGCCGTGGAAACCGCGCTCAACCCGCAGGCGCGCTACGGGGCCGACCTGATGAGCCGCTTGCAGGTCGAGCTGCGCCAGCCCGGCGAACTAGGCCGCATCATCCGCGAAGCTCTCGGCGGAATGCTGGGCGGCGAACCGCTCCGCGAGGTGCTGTTGGCGGGCAATACGGTGATGCACCATCTTTTCTGCGGCCTCGATGTGCAGCCGCTGACCCGCGCGCCGTTCCTTTCGCCCACGCTGGGTGGCTACCGCTTCGCGGATTGGGAGCTGGCATGGCCAGGGCCGGCCGTCTTCCTGCCCTGCCTCGGCGGATTCGTGGGCAGCGACGTGCTCTCTGGCATCGTGGCCACGGGCCTGGACGAGCAGACGCGGCCGCGCGCGCTCTTCGACATCGGCACGAACGGCGAGGTGGTGGTGGGGTCGGCGCAGGGGATTGTCTACGCCTCGACGGCGGCCGGCCCGGCGTTTGAAGGCGGACGCATTGGCGCGGGCATGCGCGCGGGCACGGGCGCCATCGATAGCGTCCATGTGCGCGGCGGCGGGCTCGACTGCCACGTCATCGGCGGCGGCGCGGCGCGCGGTGTTTGCGGCAGCGGGCTGGTGGACGCGGCGGCGGGCGGCGTCGAACTGGGCCTGATCGGCGCCAACGGCCGCCTGACCAACGCCGGCAAGCGCCTTTTTCTGGCCGATGGCATCGGGCTTGCGCAGAACGATATTCGCGAGCTGCAACTGGCCAAGGGCGCGATGGCGGCGGGCCTCCGCATGCTCGCCACGGGCGGCGTGGAAAAGCTGGAGCTAGCGGGCGCCTTCGGCAACTATATTCGCCAGGCGAGCGCGCGCGCCATCGGATTGCTGCCCGAGGACCTGCCGGTGGAGTCCGTGGGCAACAGCGCGTTGCGCGGCGCGCGCATGCTGCTGCTCGCCCCCTCCACGCGCCAGGCGCGGTTGCGGAAGATTGCCGCCCTGTCGCGTCACGTGGAACTCGCCAGTGACCCCGATTTCCAATACCTCTACGCGGAGATGATGGCGCTCACGAGGTACCGGCTGGGAGGGTGAGTAATCACCAACGAGCAACCTCCGGAGATCCCGTCCAAGTCACACTGGTTCCGATGACGGTCCACCTTTCACCTCACGGGCAGGAACTGCTGGAAGCGGCACTCGCCCGTGGTGTGGGCCGGTCGCCCGAGGAAGTCGTCGAAACGGCTGCCGGAAGACTTCGTGGTACATTCGTTACGACATACCATGTTGACTCGGCATGGCCTGCCCGGCGTGGATGCCTTCACGATCGTGAGGATTGCCGGGCACGGCAGCATCCCGATATCGCAAGGCTACGTCCATCAGAGGAATGGGCATAGAATTGGGTATAGCCGGCAAGAACGGCGTCCGGCAAGGTTGCCGTAGTGCTATGAAATAAATATACCGGGGCCCTTAGCTCAGCGGTTAGAGCAGCGGACTCATAATCCGTCGGTCGCTGGTTCAAATCCAGCAGGGCCCACCAAACCCAGGCCTGAGGAGGACATTCGTCGTGGCTGCCAAGAAACTGCTGATGCTAGTGGGCGATTATGTAGAGGACTACGAGGCGATGGTGCCCTTTCAGGCGCTCCTCATGGCCGGGCACGTCGTGCATGCCGTCTGTCCGAACAAGCGGGCCGGCGAAGCGGTGCGGACCGCCATCCACGATTTCGAGGGCGACCAGACCTACAGCGAGAAGCGGGGTCACAACTTCACCTTGAATGCGACCTTCGACGAGGTGCGCCCCGAAGCCTACGACGGGCTCGTGATTCCGGGCGGTCGTGCGCCGGAATACCTCCGGTTGAACCCGCGCGTTCTGGAAATCGTAAGGCATTTCGCGGCGGCTGACAAGCCGATTGCGGCCATCTGTCACGCGGCGCAGATACTGGCCGCGGCCGGCGTGCTGCAAGGGAAATCGTGCAGTTGCTACCCGGCGGTGGCGCCGGAGGTCACGGCCGCCGGCGGAACGTACGTAGCCGTCGCCATGGATCAGGCACACACCTGCGGGAAACTGGTCACCGCTCCGGCCTGGCCGGCGCATCCCGCCTGGCTGGCGCAGTTTCTCAAGGTCCTCGGAACGCGGATCGAACCGTAAGGATCCCCGGGCTGCTGAGGGATAGGAACACGCTCTATCGATCATAATTCGGTATACTGTGAGCGATAGAAAATCCCCTATCGCTCATGACGTGGAACTGGCAGAGACCCGACTGGCCCAACTTTTCCTGGAAGAGCGCGCGTCTTCGGAAGGCGGAAGAGCATTTCCTGGTGGGGGCCGGCGTAATCGCAGGTGTGGTTAGGCATCTGGGGTTGGTGGACCGCGAGCAGCTCACCGTCGATGCGCTCGGGGCGGAAGCCGTGACCACGTCGGAAATCGAGGGGGAGATCCTCGACCGGGCCAGCGTGAAATCCTCCATCCGCGGGCAACTCGGGCTGGAAACCGGCAAGCGGCGGGTCAAACCGGCCGAGCAAGGGATCGCGGAGACGATGGTCGATCTCTACCGCACGTTCGCGGCGCCTCTTTCCGAGGAAATGTTGTTCGCCTGGCACCGGATGCTGCTGAAAGGTCGCGGAGACCTCAGGGACGTGGGGCGCTATCGCACCGGCGATGAGGCGATGCGGGTGGTCTCGGGCGCAATCCATGCGCCCAGGGTGCACTTCGCGGCGCCGCCTTCCTCAAAGGTGCCGAAGGAAATGGCGCGCTTCGTGAGATGGTTTAACCGGAGCGCGCCAACCGGCGCGGAACCTTTGCCGGCCCTGACGCGAGCGGGGCTTGCGCATCTTTATTTCGAATCGATCCATCCATTCGAGGACGGCAACGGGCGCATCGGCCGTGCGATTTCCGAGAAGGCGCTGGCGCAATGCCTGGGGCAGCCCACGCTCGCGGCCCTGGCCGCGACGATACTGATCAGGCGCAGGGCCTACTACGAAGCGCTCGAAGCCGCCAGCAAGGATAGCGAGACAACGCCCTGGCTCGCCTGGTTCGCCGGAATCGCCATCGAGGCACAGCGGCGCACGGAGGCGCGAGTCGAGTTTCTGATCGACAAGACGCGGTTGCTGGACCGTCTGCACGGCCAACTCAATGAGCGGCAGGAAAAGGCGCTCGTTCGCATGCTGCGCGAGGGACCCGAGGGATTCAAGGGCGGTCTGAGCGCCGGAAATTATGCGGTCATTGCGGGGGCGTCCGCGGCGACGGCTACGCGCGATCTGGCGGACATGGTCGCCAAGGGCGCCCTGACGCGCGCCGGGGAACGCCGTCATGCGCGGTACTTCGCCGGGGTTCTTCTTCGGCCTGTATTGCCTGTGACACTCGATGAACGCGGCGACTTGCACTCGATCTCCACCGGAACTCCCGGGTTTCCGCCGGGTTGATGAAGGCGTGGAGCACCTACGAGACTCTCCGCTCACGCGCTATTTTTGGTCTGCCCACGCGCCACGCTCCTACCAGAAAATTGCCGCGCCCAAGAGCGCGAGCTTCTTCCTCAACGGCAAGAGGAAAGCCACCGATCCGGACGACGACGACCACGAATAGCGGCGAAGCGCGTCCGACACCTCGCGTGCCGCCGCCTGCTACCTTATACAGGGTGAAGAGCCTTCTGCTTCTGCTTGCCTGCGCGGCCGCGGCCGGCGCGCAGGATTACGATCTGGCCGTCTACGGCGGCACCGCCGGAGGCGCCATCACGGCCGTCAGCGGCGCGCGCATGGGGTTGAAGACGGTGCTGCTGGAGCCGCGGCAACACATCGGCGGCATGGTTTCCGGCGGACTCTCGCGCACCGACGTGGGCAAGCGCGAAGTCATCGGCGGGTACTCGCTGGAGTTCTACTGGCGCGCGGGGAATGCCTACGATATGGCGCAGTACCTGCAAGAGATCGCCTGGCTGGTGGAGCCCAAGGTGGCCGAGACCATCTTCCGCAAGATGCTGGCCGAGGCCGGCGTGACCGTGCTCTTCCACCAGCGCCTGCGCGAGAAGGATGGCGTGCGCAAATCCGGCGGGCGCATTGAGGCCCTCACCATGGAGAACGGCGCGCAGTACAGCGCGCGCATGTTTGCCGATTGCACCTATGAAGGCGACCTCATGGCGCAGGCCGGGGTGACGTACACCTGGGGGCGCGAAAGCTCGGCGCAATATGGCGAATCGTTGGCCGGGGTGCGCGGCGAGACTCCCTTCCATCAGTTTCTGGTGGACATTTCGCCCAAAGGAGCGGATGGCAAACTGCTGCCCGAGATTTCCGCCACGCCCGCGGCAGCGCCGGGTTCGGCCGACCGCATGGTGCAGGCTTACAACTTCCGCATGATACTTTCGCACGATCCGGCGAACCAGGTGGCGTATCCGAGGCCGGCTCGTTACGACCCGGCGCGCTTCGAACTCTTCGCCCGCCTGCTCGACGCCATGCAGAAAAAGCTGGGCCGCCCGTCGCGGCTGGGCGAAGTGCTCTCCGTCATTCCGGTGCCCAATCACAAGGCCGATATCAACAACAACGGGGCCTTCTCCACGGATTACATCGGCAAGAGCTGGGATTACCCCAACGGCAGTTACGCGCGCCGCGAGGAGATCTGGCGCGAGCACGAGGAGTACACCAAGGAGCTGTTCTGGTTTCTGGCGCACGATGCGCGCGTGCCGCCTTCGCTACAGAAGGAGGCCAACGAATGGGGGCTGGCCAAGGACGAATTCCTGGACGCCGATCACTGGCCCAACCAACTCTACATCCGCGAGGCGCGGCGCATGGTGGGCGAGTATGTGATGAGCCAGAAAGATATTCAGACGGAGTTGACTAAGCCCGACGCCATCGGGATGGGCTCTTACAACAGCGATTCGCACAATGTGCAGCGGGTAGTGAACCAGGACGGCTTCGTGCGCAACGAGGGCGATATGCAGGTGGCGGTGGAGCCCTACCAGATTCCATACCGCGTGCTGCTGCCGAAGAAGAACGAAGCGCGGAACCTGTTGGTGCCGGTGTGCTTCTCGGCGACGCATGTGGCCTATAGCACGCTGCGCATGGAACCGCAGTACATGATTCTGGGCCAGGCCGCGGGGGTAGCGGCGGCGATGGCGATTCGCGGGCGGTTGGCGGTGCAGGATATCGACACGGCGGCGCTCACGCGCACGCTGGTGGAGCACGGCGCCATTCTGGAGTACAAACCCACGTTGCAGAGTGCGCTGGTGGCACGCTTCCGCGGCAAATGGCCACCGCCCGCAGCGAAGCAGTAGAGTAGATACGAGGTTCCCATGAACACTAGCAGACGTCACTTCCTTGCCGCCGCGGCCGGCGCCGGCGCGCTGGCGGCCCAGAATGTCTCGCCCAACGACCGTGTACGCATCGCGCTGATCGGCGCGGGAGGGCAGGGGAGCGGCGATACGCGCAACGCGCTCAGCGCCGGCGGCGTGGAGCTGGCCGCGGTCGCCGATATCTACGACGGACGCCTGAAGCGCGCCCGCGAAGTCTGGGGCGAGCAGGTCTTCACCACGCGCGATTACCGGGAAGTGCTGGCGCGCAAGGACGTGGACGCCATCTTCATCGGCACGCCCGACCACTGGCACTCCACCATCGCCATCGACGCCATGAATGCCGGCAAGGATGTCTACTGCGAGAAGCCCATGGTGCAGCAGCTTGCGCAGGGCGCGCAGATGATCGAGGCGCAGAAGCGCACCGGGCGCATTGTGCAGGTGGGCAGCCAGCGGGTGAGCTCCATTGTCTATGGCAAGGCGAAGGAGATGTTGGCGGCCGGCGCCATTGGCGAATTGAACATGGTGGAAGCCTGGGTGGACCGCAACTCCGCGATCGGCGCGTGGCAGTATTCGATTCCGCCGGACGCCTCGCCCGCCAATATCGATTGGGACCGCTTCCTGGGGCAGGCGCCCAAGGTCCCGTTCGAACCGGTGCGCCTGTTCCGCTGGCGCAACTACCGCGATTACGGCACCGGCGTGCCCGGCGATCTGTTCGTGCATCTGATCAGCGGGCTGCACTTCGCGACCAACTCCCTCGGCCCCAACCGGGTGTACGCCACCGGCGGCCTGCGCTTCTGGAAGGATGGGCGCGATGTCCCCGATGTGATGATCGCGCTTTACGATTACCCCACGTTCAATGTGATGCTGCGCGTCAATCTGGTGGACGGCGCCACCGAAACCATGGGGCTGCGGTTCATCGGCAGCGAGGGCATCATGGCGGTGGACAACGGCGTGACGATTTCCAAAGTGCCGCGTGAACTCGAACCCGGCTACACCATCGACACGTTTCCGAAGGCCCTGCAGGAGCAGTACCTCAAGGAGTACCGGCAGAAGTATCCGGCGCGGCCCAAAGTCGACACCGCCCAGATGTCGGCTGAGGAAAGCTTCGTGCCGCCCAAGGGCTACAGCGACCACTTCGAGCACGTCCGCAACTTCATCGCGGCGGTGCGCAGCCGCAAGCCGGTGGTGGAAGACGCGGTATTCGGATTCCGCGCCGCCGGCCCCGCCCTGCTTTCCAACATCAGCTACTTCGAGCAGAAGGTCTGCCTGTGGGATGCGGAGACGATGAAACTGAAAGCGTAGTGCCCACCACTCATGAACACAGCCCTGCCTAACACAACCACCGAAACCGCCCCACGGAAGACCGGCCTTGCGCTGACCGTGGTCACCACAGTTTTCTTCATGTGGGGTTTCGTCACCGTTCTGAACGACATTCTGGTGCCTCACCTGAAGGCGCTGTTCGAACTGAATTACACGCAGACGATGCTGATTCAGTTCACCTTCTTTTCGGCATATTTCCTGATGTCGATACCGTCCTCGCGCATCCTGGCGCGCGTAGGGTACCAGAGGTCGATCGTGATCGGCCTGGCGGTGATGGGGATGGGCGCGCTGTTGTTTTACCCGGCCGCCTCGGCGAAATCCTACGCCTTGTTTCTGGGCGCGTTGTGGGTGCTGGCGAGCGGAATCACGCTGCTGCAGGTGGCCGCCAACCCGTACGTGTCGCAACTGGGGGCGCCATCGATGGCATCCAGCCGCTTGAATCTGGCCCAGGCATTCAACTCGCTCGGCACTACTATTGCGCCGTATCTCGGTGGTTTGCTGATCCTTTCCGGAACGTCCGGACACGCGGACGTAAGGTCTGTTCAACTGCCCTACCTTGCGATTGCGGCCACGTTATTTCTGCTGGCGTTCGGCGTCTCGCGTTTCCATCTGCCGGCGCTGCCCGACATCGAAGAGCACCCAGGCACGGCAATCACGGACAGCATCTGGAAGCACCGCCAGTTGGTGCTGGGCGCAATCGGCATCTTCGTCTACGTGGGCGCGGAGGTTTCTATCGGCAGCTTTCTGGTGAACTATTTCACGCAGCCGAATATCGGCGGTCTTACGGAGCGCGCTGCGGCGGGATTCGTTTCCTTCTATTGGGGCGGGGCGATGGTGGGCCGCTTCATCGGTTCGGAGGTGCTGCGCGAGGTGTCTCCGGGCAAAGTGCTGGGTGGCGCGGCGCTCGGGGCGAGCGCCCTCCTGTGCGCCACTGTGGCTTCAAGCGGCTCGGTGGCCATGTGGACGGTGATTGCGGTTGGCCTCTTCAACTCCGTGATGTTCCCGACGATCTTCACGCTCGGCATCGCGAAACTCGGCCCGCTGACGGCCAAGGGTTCGAGCCTGCTTATCATGGCGATTGTAGGAGGCGCGATCCTCCCTGTGGCCCAGGGCGCGCTGGCGGACTCGATTGGCATTCATATGGCCTTCCTGATGCCTGCGATGTGTTATCTTTATATCGCCTTTTTCGGCCTCAGCCGACCGAACGAACCGAACCTAGAGCGGGCCTCGGGCCGGGAAAGAGGAACGAAACGCATGCAAATGTTGGTAGGAGCTTTTGTCGGCGGATTGGCGGGGTTCCTACTCCGACCTTCCGTCCCTCTTATTGGACAGCTTCCCTTCGAAACTGTGATAACCCGGGGCGCCAACCTTTCGGGGCTGGATTTGTTACTGAAGGGTGCTGCCGAAACCTCATGCAACTACATGCTTGTGGGCGCATTGATCGGCGGTGCGATTGGATGGATGATCATGCAGCAATCCCGGAGGGCAAAGTAAGAATCGTGCGGTTGCGGCCCGGTTCGGAGCCGCGCGCGATAGCAACCGGTTTCTCGAAGCGCAGCTGAACTCCAGAAACGGTCGCGATTGATCGCCTCAAAGGCATCCCGCGCGTGGTTGGGGGCGGTCAGGCGGCCCTTCCGCGGCGGTCGTGGAGGGTGATTTGCGGCGTAGTCACGATGTGACTACAATAGGACATGAAGAACCGGCTTCCAGGGAGGACCGCCATGCGCACTGCCGACACCTACGTTCGGGCTCGCATCGACAGCGCCACAAAGGAACGCGCCGCCGATGCTCTGGCTGCGATGGGGCTTTCCATTTCGGATGCCATCCGCCTGTTGATGTTGCGGGTGGTGGATGAGCGACGTTTACCATTCGAGGTCAAGGCGCCAAACGCGGCCACCCGCAGGGCGATTGCCGAGCTTGAGGCGGGAAAAGGCAAGCGCTTCACCAGCGCCGAGGCGTTGATGGCGGACTTGAATGCGGACGATTGAGCGGTCATCGGCATTTAAGCGCGACTACAAACGTGTGAAAGCAACACCGCGCCATCGCAGAGACGTGGACTTGCTTGTGTCAACTGTTGTGGCGCTGCTGCTGTCCGACAGAGTCTTACCAGGGAATTACCGCGACCACGCCTTGATTGGGGACTGGATGGGCTATCGCGAATGTCATATCAAGCCCGACTTGCTGCTGATCTACCGCAAGCCAGACGCGGATACCCTGCGTCTGGCGCGGCTTGGCTCACATAGCGAGCTGTTCGGCTAACCAAGAGACACTTCGGGATTGAGGTAGGGGTGGATCAGGGTTCGTTGCGGCGGCCGGGGCTCCGCGGACTTATCGCCGTGCGTTTTCCGGCCGCCAGTGATTTGGTTGGAATCTACGAAGACGTAGGAGCAGTGCTTATTACCTTTGGCACATCGATCGTCCCCTCGTTTCGATTCGTCAACCT
>JBEKDV010000116.1:0-19074 GCA_050014175.1 Candidatus Solibacter sp.
CTTCTTGAGGACGCCCTGCTGGCTGGTGGAGGTGGCGACCCAGCGCGGCAGAGCGGTTTCCTTGATGCCGTCGGTCACCAGTTGCGCGGTCAGATTGTAATCGTAGGCGGAGGAGTGCCAGGCCGGACGGTGCAGCGCCAGGTTGCGGTAGGTGGTGGAATCGATGCGCATGGAGGGCGCGAAGTTTTCCCTGGGATCGCCGGGGTAGACGCCTACGCCGAGCGTGTAGTCCTGGGCCTGGATAGTAAGTGCTGTAAGTAAGAGGAAGAAGAAGCGCATCATGAGGGTCCTTTCTAACTTAGAGACGCGGAGGAAGAATGCCCCCACGAATGGGGCCATGGCAGCCTGAAAGGCTACTCTACCAACTTGGGGAGTGGGTCGCCACGGCTGAGTACCCACGGGTTGCTGTAAGTGGCCTTCAAGCGGTCGGACTGGCGGTCGACACCGCCGCCCCAATCCATGAACCACACCCACTTGGGCTGCGATTTGAGCACTTCGGCCGGGGGCGGAGTTCCCACCTCGCCGAGGGCGATGGGCTTGCCGTTCGCCAGGTCGAGGATCTCCCAGTAATACCGGTCGTCCAGCGTGCGGTAGTTATCGTAACTTACCACGTCGGCGAAGTTCCCGCCGGGAAAGAACTGGTGAAACTCGCCGAATGGGGCGGGGCCGTTCTGGTTCCACACCCAGATCAGGTTGTTCAAGCGGTGGACGTTGACCATGCGATAGTACAGCTCGCGGTAGAGTTGCGCCGTGCCGGACTGCCCCGGACGGCCGCCCCACCAGAAGAAGTTGCCGTTGTTCTCGTGCATGGGGCGCCACAGCACGGGGATATGGGCATCCTGAAGCTGTTTCAGGAAAGCGGCCGCCGTGTCCATGTACTTTTCCCAGCGCTGGTGAAGCGGCGTGTCGGAGGTGATGAGCTCCTGCCACTGCTCATCGGTGAGACGGGCTTGCACGCTGCCGCGCCAGCTTTCGCTGGTCCTGCCGTTTTCGCCGGCCTTGCCGGGCTCGTCTTCGGTGGGCCGCAGCATGTGCCAGCAGAGGTAGATTATGGATCCGGCAGCGGCTTGTTTCTTGGCCTCTTCGATCATCAGGTCGCGATGGATGATGGAGTCTTTGTCCTCGCCGTCGAGGAAGCCGAAGTCCGAACCCCATATGGCGGGATACTTGCCGGTGGCGGCGAATACCTTGTCGGTATCCTGCGAGCGTTGATTGGGAAAGTTATGCTGGCCGGAGAGAATGCCCTTGCCGGACACCGCGCACAAGGTCTTGAGCAGCGAGCGCGCCTCCGGCGTGGCGTTGGGGTTGACGGGGTCGCAGGTGTAAGGGGGCGGCGGCGCGGGCCGCGGCGGCGGGGCCTGGGAAAACGCGGTCAGGGCTGTGCCGAACACAGCGCAGGCAACGAGAATCGATTTGCGCATAGGTTTAACCGAATCTTCAGGAATATCACACGGCGCGATGAAAAGAGGAGTCCGAGCTTCGCTCGGATTGACAGGCTGAAGCCTGCCCCACCAAGGATCGGACAAGAGCCGTGAGTTATGATCCTTACAGTACGTGATATGAGACAAACCGCTCTGCTTATTTTTTCATTGGCTTTCGCATTACAGGCGCAGCAGTACACGCGGGGGGTCGGGGTGTATCCGGGAGATCCCGGGCAGGATTTCGCCCCGGCGCTGGTTCCCGATACGCAGACGTATCGCAACCTCGCGCTGCACCGGGCGGCTTACCAATCGAGCAGCTACGATTTTTACCACACGGCCCAGTTGGTCACCGACGGCATCAAGGACACGCGGCTGCCACGCTGGTTTTCCGTCGCCACCAGCGACCGCGGAACGCTTTCGCGGCAGGAGCGGGAACACGCGGTGGACCACAACACCACCACGCGCGTCACGATCGGCGGCCAGCCTCTGTGGATTCAGGTGGAGACCGGCGGCGGCGACGCACCCTTCGAGATCGACCGCGTCGACGTGACCGCCGGCGGCGGATTCGGATTCGGTCGCGGCGGCGCTCAGGCAGTCACCGGCGGCACCATCGTGGTGTCTGGTTCCGACGACGGGCAAGCCTGGAAAGAACTCGGCCGCACCACCCCTCCGCCTCCGGCCACACCGGCGCCGGCCGCCGGCCGCGGATTCACTTTCGCTCCCCCTACGCCCATCTCCGTGAAGTTCTCCGCACCCGCGCAGGCGCGCTTTTACCGTGTGACGTATGAAGGCGGCACGGGCACACAGTGGGGCGTCAGCGAACTGGGGTTCTTCCACAACGGCGAGCGCGTCGAAGTGGGCGGACCGTTCCACTTCACCTCCGCCTGGAAGCCCGCGGGCAAGGCGCAGGAATGGGTCTACGTCGACCTGGGCGTGGCGTGCACGTTCGACCGCGTGGTGCTCGACTGGATCCGCCGCGCGGCGGAAGGCTCCATACAGGTTTCCGACGACGCCAAAAGCTGGCGCACGCTCCAGGCACTTCCCGCGTCCGGCGAGGCCGTGGACGACATCAAGCTGGCGCAACCGGCGCGCGGACGGTACGTACGAGTGCTGCTCACCAGGCCCGCCACGCCTGACGGTTACATTCTCAGCGAACTCGAAGTTTACGGGCGCGGCGGCCCGGTGGCGCGTCCGCACGCGGCGCTCGCGGCGGATGCCAACGGGCGGCTCCCGCTCTCCGGCGGCGCGTGGCGCATACAGCGCGATTCGCTGGTCACCGCCGACGGACCGGCGCTCTCGCGGACCGGCTTCCAGGACAAAGACTGGGTGGTGGCCACCGTGCCCGCCACCGTGCTCTCCAGTTATTGGAACGTGGGCGCAATTCCCGACCCCAACTACGGCGACAACATCAACGCCATCTCCGATTCCTTCTTCTACGCCGATTTCTGGTACCGCGACGAGTTCGTCGCGCCCACCCTGCCTGCCGGCCGGCGCGCGTGGCTGCATTTCCGCGGCATCAACTGGAAAGCCGATGTGTACCTCAACGGCGAACTGTTGGGCCACATCGATGGCGGATTCACGCGCGGCGAGTTCGATGTCACGAAGGTGCTGAAGCCCGGCGCGAAAAACGCCATCGCCGTGCGCATACGGAAGAACGCCACGCCCGGCAGCGTCAAAGAGAAAACCTGGGAGAGCCCCGATCCCAACGGCGGCGCCCTGGGCGCCGACAACCCCACCTATCACGCCACCGCCGGCTGGGACTGGATCCCCTCCGTGCGCGGCCGCGATATCGGCATCTGGAGCGATATCTACCTGGATACGAGCGGCCCCGTCACCATCGAGAATCCTTTCGTCTCGACCACGCTGCCATTGCCCGATACCAGTCGCGCCGATGTCACCGTGCAAGCCACGCTGCGCAACAGCGGGAGCGCGGCGGTGAGCGGCGTACTGCGCGGGCGCTTCGGCGAGACGGCGTTTGAAACCCCGGTGACCATCGAAGCGGGCGCCGCCAAGACGGTGAAGCTCGAACCCGCCACCACCGCGGCTCTGCGTTTGCAGAATCCCAAGCTGTGGTGGCCCGCCGGGTACGGCGAACAGAACTTGTACAAGGTGGAATTGAGCTTCGAAATGGCCGGCAAGAGAGTCTCCGACACCAAAAGCTTCCAGACCGGCGTGCGCCAGTTCACTTACACCGACGATAACCAGGCGCTCAAGATTTTCATCAACGGGCGGCGATTCATCGCGCGCGGCGGCAACTGGGGCTTCCCCGAGGTCAATCTGCGCTACCGCGCGCGCGAATACGACGTGGCCGTGCGCTACCACAAGGACATGAATTTCACCATGATCCGCAACTGGGTGGGGCAGACCGGCGACGACGAATTCTTCGATGCCTGCGACAAGTACGGCATCGTGGTGTGGCAGGATTTCTGGCTGGCGAATCCCGTCGACGGGCCGAATCCCAACGACAGCGCCATGTTCCTGAAAAATTCCGAAGACTTCATCCAGCGGATTCGCAACCATCCTTCCATCGGGCTCTACTGCGGGCGCAACGAAGGCAATCCGCCGCCGGTGATCGACGACGGGCTGAAAGCGCAGATCGCTTCCCTGCATCCGGGGTTGCACTACATCCCCAGTTCCGCCGGCGGCACGGTGAGCGGCGGCGGCCCCTACCGCACGGTTGCGCCCAAGCAGTATTTTCAGACGCGCGCCACCGCCAAGCTGCACAGCGAGCTCGGCATGCCCAACGTGGTCACGATGGACAGCCTCAAACAGATGATGCCCGAGGAGGCGATGTGGCCGCAGGGCGACGTCTGGGGCATACACGATTTCACCCGCACCGGCGCGCAAGGCGGTACGGCGTGGATCGACATGATCGACAAAAACTACGGCGGCGCCCGCAATGCCGCCGAATGGGTGGAGCTCTCGCAATTCATCAACTACGACGGCTACCGCGCCATGTTCGAAGCCCAGGGCAAGAATCGGATGGGCCTGCTGCTGTGGATGAGCCATCCCTGCTGGCCATCGTTCGTCTGGCAGACTTACGACTATTATTTCGATGTCAGCGCGGGTTATTTCGGCAGCAAGAAAGGCGCGGAGCCGCTGCACATCCAATGGAACCCGCTGAGCGACACGGTGGAAGTGGTGAATTACAGCGCCGGCAACGTGCAGGGCTTGAGCGCGCGCGTCGAGGTGCTGAACATGAACGGCGCCGGTAAGTGGGAGAAATCCGCCGCGCTGGATAGCAAGGAAGACAGCGTGGAATCGCCCATCAAGATCGAGTTCCCCGCGGACCTGACTCCGGTCCATTACATCCGGCTGAGACTTACTCGCGGCAGTGAAGTGGTGTCGGAGAACTTCTATCTGCGCGGGCTGGAAGAGACGCCGCTGGCGGCTGCTCCGGCCGGTGGCGCGCCGGGCCCGGGCGGCCAGACCGGCGGATCGCTGGGCTACAACCTCAGGGCCATCCGCAGCCTGCGCAAGGTCAAGGTGGAAGCCGTCACCAAAACGGCGCAGCAAGGCAACCGCTGGCTGATTACTACGGAACTGCGCAACACCGGCGATCAGCCGGCCCTCCTGGTACGCGTCAAGGCCGTGCGCGAAAAAAGCGGCGACCGGATCCTCCCCGCCCTCTACAGCGACAACTACGTCGCCCTGATGCCGGGCGAGAGCCGCACCATCCGTATTCAACTGGAGGACGCCGATACGCGCGGGGAACGGCCGCGCGTTGTGGTGGAAGGATTCAACGTTCAATAGGAAGATTCGTATGCCCATTGCCTTTGCGAGTGACCCGCGCATCGTGATGACCCTCGATGCCGGCGGGTCCAATCTGAAGTTCTCCGCCGTGCGCGGCAACCGGCCGCTGATCGACCCTTTGAGCGTGCCCACCGAAGCCGCGGACATCGATCGCTGCCTGGGGAACATCGTGCGCGGCTTCGAAGAAGTGAAGCAGCGATTGCCCGCGCCGCCCGTGGCCATCAGCTTTGCCTTTCCAGGTCCCTCCGACTACACCCACGGCATCATCGGCGACCTCGGCAACCTACCTGGCTTTCGCGGCGGGGTGGCGCTCGGTCCCATGCTGGAAGACAAATTCGGCATTCCGGTCTACATAAATAATGATGGCGACCTGTTCGTCTACGGGGAAGCCATCGCGGGCTTTCTCCCCTATGTCAACGGTCTGCTGGAGCAGGCCGGCAGCCCCAAGCGCTACTACAACCTGTTCGGCATCACATTGGGCACGGGTTTGGGCGGCGGGATCGCCCGCAACGGCGAACTCTTCATCGGCGATAACTCCATCGCCGCCGAAGCCTGGCTGCTGCGCAACAAGCTCGTCCCCGGCGTCAATGCCGAGGAAGGCGCGTCCATACGGGCGGTGCGGCGCGTGTACGCGGAGCGCGCTGGAATCGCCATGGACCAGGCGCCCGAACCGAAAGCCATCTTCGAAATTGGGATGGGGCTGGCGGAAGGAAACCGCGCCGCTGCCGTGGAAGCCTTCCGCCGGCTCGGGGAAGTAGCGGGCGACGCCATGGCGCAGGCCCTGACGCTGGTGGACGGACTGGGCGTGGTGGGCGGCGGGATCTCCGGCGCTTATCCGCTGTTCCTGCCGGCCCTGGTCGACGCGGTCAACGGCGTCTACGATTCCGGCCAGCGCCGCCTTTGCGCACACGCACATAACCTGGAGGATGCGGCGCAGCGCGAGGCATTCCTGCGGGGGGACCGCCGCGAGATCCGCGTGCCGGGAGGGTCGCGGGGGATCGTGTACGACCCACAGCCGCGCACGGCGATCGGGATCACCCGGTTGGGAACCAGCGAGGCGGTGGCGGTTGGCGCGTACGCCTTCGCTCTGCGCCAGCTCGGCTGAGAGTTTCGGGTCGCAAATTGAGAGCGGCCATTGTCTCCGGAGGCGCGAGGGAGTATGATCTGTCTGAATCAGAATTCCAAGTCCGCTGGCTCCGATTGCTCGGGGCGGGAGTATTGCAGGATATTAAGGTTCTAAAGGTTGAATTTAGGGGCGTCAATGCGAAACATCCGATTCCATGTATTGATAGGACTCTGCGCTGTGGCAAGCCTTCTGGCGCAGACCGATCGTGGTGTCATTACCGGCACGGTGAAAGACGCGAGCGGGGCGGTCGTGCCCAATGCGCAGATCACTGCGATTCAGGGCGGCACCAACGCCAACTTTAAGACGAAGTCGACCACCTCGGGGGATTTCACCGTGCCGTCGCTGCCGGTGGGAACGTACCAGGTCCGGGTCGAGAACACAGGATTTAAGACGTATCTCGCCGACAGGATAGAGGTGGCCGCCGGAGCGACTGTGCCGCTGGACGTGACCATGCAACTGGGCACGACGCAACAGACGGTCGAGGTGGTGGCCAACGCGCAGATGTTGCAGACCGAGGCGGGCCGGGTGGCCACGGAGGTGTCCAGCCGGCTGGTAGACGAACTGCCGGTAGTAGTGAACGGCGCGGTGCGCAGCCCGTTCGACCTGTCGGCCAGCGCGGCCGAAGTGAACTCCACCGGCCAGTACCGGGTGGGCGGAGGCAGGGGCGGCGCCTATGGCATGACGCTCGACGGCACTTCGGTCACGACCGCCGGCCAGTTGGACAGCAACGGCGTGACGTGGACGCAGATCAATACTCCCTCGGTGGACGCGCTGACGGAATTCAGCGTGACCTCCGGCGGCTTCAAAGCCGACATGGGCCACGCCTCCGGCGGCTCGATGAGTTTCGTGTCCAAGAGTGGGACCAACGACTTTCATGGGGACATATACGAGTTCCTGCGCAACCAGGACCTGGACGCCAAAGGCTTCTACGGCGCCACCAAGCCGGTTTACAAGCAGAACGATTTCGGCGTTACGGCGGGCGGGCCGGTTTGGATTCCCAAGCTGTACAAGGGCAAAGACAAGACGTTTTTCTTCGTCTCCTACGAGGGCTTCCGCAACCGCATCGGGGCCACGCCGACTCCCTATAGCGTTCCGCCGACGGAGTTCTACACGGGCGACCTGCACAACTACGTGGACGCCACCGGCAAGATGTACCAGGTTTACGATCCAGCCTCGCAGACGTATGCCAACGGCACCTACAGCAGGACCCCATTCCCCAACAATCAGATTCCGCAGTCGCGGATCGATCCGATTTCGAAGTCGATCATCAATTACGTACAACCATTGCTGCAACCGAACGTTTCGGGGCTGGTTCCGGGCACCTCCGGCTACACCCGCAACAACTACCTTTCCGCCGGCACCACGATTTCGCCAAACAACAAGTTCAGCGCCAAGGGCGACCAGGTGCTGACCCAGAAGCAGAGGATCTCGTTTTTCTTCGAGCGCACCAGGGAGCAGGACCTGTACGGCCCCACCGGCGCTCCGGGACTGCCCGAGCCTTTGGCCGGCAACCCCGGGTACAACCGGTCGGACGTTTACCGCATCAGTCACGACTGGACGATCTCGCCGACGTTGGTGAACCGCTTCTATGCGGGCGGCAACAACTGGGAGCAGAACCACGGATCGTTCGGAACCTACAGCGGGGCGCCTGAGTCTCAGGGGCTTCCGACGGTTTCCACCGGCTGGAAGAGCAAGGGGATTTGCATTCCGAACTATCCCGATTGCAACGACGATTTCCCGCAAATCAATTTTGCCAACACCGAGTTTACGGCCTGGGGCGTGGCCGCGCCCAACGGTTCGGACAACATCGTGGTGGAATTCCATGACGACGTGACCAAGAGCATCGGCCACCATACCTTGAAGGGGGGCTTCTACTACAACAACACCCACTACAACGGCTTCGGATTGCAGAACATCTCGGGAAACGTGACCTTTCAGCCGCTGAATACCGGAGTCCCGCTGGTCACCAGCCAGGCCACCGGCGGCGGGAGCGGATTCGCATCGTTCCTGCTGGGGCAGGTGTCCGGCTATTCGCTGGACACGCCGCGATACCTGGCCACCCAGTTCCGCACGAACCAGGCGTATTTTCAGGACGACTGGCGGGTGTCTTCGAAACTCACCTTGAATCTGGGGCTGCGCTTTGAGCTCAACCGGCCGCCGCTGGTGGGGGACAACGACGCGAGCGATCTGAGTCCCAGCCTGCCCAATCCGGGGGCGGGCGGACTTCCGGGAGCGCTGATTTTCGCCGGCACTGGTCCCGGGAGGATCGGCAAGGACACCCTGGTAGACGGCTGGAACGGCTGGGGACCACGGCTGGGCTTCGCCTATTCGGTAAACAGCAAGACCGCGATACGCGGCGCCGCCTCGCGCAGTTTCGGGCCGATCACCTATGTAGGCAGCTCGTCGCACAACCTGGGAATCGTGCAGCGGATCACGGTGACCGACCAGAGCCAGGGGCTGAACCCGCTTTGGGTATTGCAGAACGGCGCGCCGGCATGGGCGCAGGTGCCCGATATCGACCCATCGGTGGGCAACGGCTCCAACGTCCCCTATTACAACGGGAAAGCGGCCAGCACGCCATCGGATGAGCTGACGTACGCCTTCAACGTGGAGCGCCAGCTCACGGGCAACTCGGTGCTGGAAGTCGGCTACCTGGGTACGCTGGCGGCTCACATCCAGTCGACCCTGCTGGCGTACAACGAAATCTACTATCCCAACCTGTCGGCAGCCCTCAACCCGTTCACGGCCGCGGGCCGCACTTTGCTGAACTCACAGGTAGGCTCGGTGGCGGCCAACGCGGCGGGAATTACGCCGCCCTGGTCCGGATTCAATGCGCTGTGGGGTACCGGGGCAACGGTGGCGCAATCGCTCCGCCCGTTCCCGCAGTACTCGACAGTGGATACCATCAACGGCCAGGGCGACCGCATCGGCCACTCCACCTATCACTCGATGCAGGTGAAGTTCTCGCACCGGTACTCCTCGGGGCTGACGGTGCAGGCGTCGTACGTGCTTTCGAAGCTGATCACCGACGCGGACAGCCAGGGGAGCGGTCCGGAAGACCAATACGACCGCGCCCTGGAGAAGTCGATTGCCTCATACGACCAGACCCACGTGGTGAAGCTGAACTATGTGTACGAGCTGCCCTTCGGCAAGGGGAAGAAGTTCCTGGCCGGCAAGAGTGCGGCTTCCGCCATCCTGGGCGGCTGGCGCTTCGCTGGAATTCAGAATTACCAAAGCGGTACGCCCATCGCTCTGGGAACCACCGTCAGCTTCCCCATTTTCAACGGAACAAACCGGCCCACGGTTTCCAGTTACAACGGCTGGGCCGGCAATTACACGGGAACTTTCGATCCCGGGGCAGACAGCTTCTTCCAGCCGGCTTCGTTTTTTGGTACGCAGCCCACTACCTCCCTTGGGAATGCGACGCGGTACAACCCCAAGATCCGTTATTTCCCGAGCTACAACGAGACCGTTTCCCTGGCCAGGAGCATAACGCTGAAGGAGCAAAAGCACCTGGACATCCGTTGGGAGACTTTTAACCTGCTGAACCGGACGCAGTTTGGCCCGTTGAGCAGCGCCACCACGCTGCAAAACGCCAATTTTGGCAATTGGCGCAGCCAGTCCAACTCGGGACGCCGCATGCAGGTGTCCATGAAATTCTACTGGTAATCCCCGGGGTGGGCGGGGCGGTTCCCGCCCACCAACTTCTTATCATTAGATAGGATTGAACGTAGCATCGAATATGGAAGCGCAGTTGGGGCAACCCAGCAGAGAGAGAGGAAAAGACTGCAATGTTCAAAAGCAGTGGCAAAATTGGGCGGCGGGATCTGTTCAAGACTTCGGCCGGGATCATGGGCGGCGCGCTATTGTCGCGCGAAGCGGCGGCCGAACAGGCGGCGCCACGGAATGTGAACACGAATTCGAGCCCGTCCGCGCTCAAGGTCACCGATCTTCGCGTAGCCACCATCGTGAAACCGGGACCAAGCCCCTGCCCCATCATCCGGATCGACACGAACCAGGGCGTCTACGGACTGGGCGAAGTCCGCGACGGCGCCAGCGCCACCTACGCGCGTTTCTGAAGAGCCGCCTGCTGAACGAGAACCCGCTCAACATTACGTATCTCTTCGATAAGGTCAAACAGTTCGGCTTCCACGGGCGGCAGGTGGGTGGCGTGGTCGCGGTGGAAGAGGCCCTCTGGGACATCGAACGTGCCCATCTACCAGATGTTGGGCGGCAAGTATCGCGACCGCATCAGAATCTACGCCGACACCGACGAATCGCCGGACCCGAAGGTCTTCGCGCAACGCCTGAAGGCCCGCAAGGAGGAGATGGGCATCACCTGGCTGAAGATGGACGTGGGCATCAACCTGGTGCAGCGGACTCCGGGCACGCTCACCGGGCCCTCGGAACTGACCGCGTGGGAGCGAAGATCGCTGCCGCATCCCTTCGTCGCCCAAGAGGTGACCCAGAAGGGCATCGAGAAGCTTTCCGAGTTCGTGCAGGCGGCGCGCGAGGCGGTCGGCATGGAGATTCCCCTGTCGATGGACCATCTGGGGCATCTTGGCGTGAACTCCATCATCCGGCTGGGGAAGGCTTACGAGAAGTTCAACCTGGCCTGGATGGAGGACGTGATTCCGTGGCAGTACACCGACATGTTGGCGCACATCACCGCCGAAAGCCCCACGCCCATCCTGACCGGCGAGGACATTTACCTGAAGGAAGGCTTCATCAACCTGTGCGAGAAGCACGCCGTCAGCAAGATCCATCCGGACATTTCCACCTCCGGCGGAATTCTGGAGACGCATAAGATCGGGGAAAGGGCGATGGAGTTGGGCGTGCCCATGGCGATGCACTATGCCGGCACTCCGGTAGGCGCCATGGCCAGTGTGCATTGCGCCAGGCCACGCTCCGTTGAGCTTTCTTTCCATGCCCTCTTGACATTTTCCTGTAATCACCCTATTCTTGATAAGGTATGGAGTACATCAAACGACACCAACCCAAAAGCCCCGTCGCTTTGATCTCCTGTTGTTGTTGTTGCCGCTAACCAACCCCCTCACTGTTTTTTCATAAACCTTTTAGGAGATTGCAATGGCTACAACACCGAATTTGTCTTCCCTGAACGTCGTCTACCGGCCCCAACCGGCCGCTCATCAGAACACGTCGATCCATCCTCTGCTCGAACTCAGCCTGGCGCAGACCAACTCGCAGGGCGCCTATGTATACCGCCTGGACCGGGATCCGGACGGGCTAGAACTGGTCGCCTGGAGCGGCCGGTCCGCGTCCGATATCGAGAGCTTCGACGCCGAGCTTCGTCCGCAGGCCGCCGTCTGGCACCGCGAAAACCAGACGGCGGTCATCCTGGATCGCGATGCCTGGTCGGACTGGCGCTTCGAGCGCTTCCCCGAGTTCCTGCACAACCGCTTCCAGGCGGCCGCCTCGATCCCCTTGCTGGATGGCGGCCTGGTGGTGGGTATCGTCAACATCTGCCGCCACGCGCCTGCCGCCTACCAGCCGCGCGAAGCCGCTTTTCTGGGCAGCCTGAGCCTGCCGCTGGGCGCCCTGCTGGCGCACTCCACCGCCCGCGTGAAGCTGGAAAGCGAAGTCGAAGATCTCTCGCGCAAACTGGCCGACCGCAAACTTTTCGACCGCGCCAAAGGACTCCTCCAGGTCACTTACCAATGGACCGAGGAACAGGCCTACCTCCATCTCCGCCGTACCAGCCGGCAGCGCCGCACGCCGATGCGCGACATTGCGCAGGAGATCATCGGGCTGGCCGGGAATGGGTCCGGGAGCACTCAATGACGGGCGCCATTACGCGACAGACCTTCCTGCTGGCGCTGCCCGAGGCCCTGCTGGCGAGGCCGCTCGCCGCCGAAACCGCGCGCCCCAAGTTGCTGATCGTAGCCGCCCACCCCGACGACGAGTACGCCTTCGCCGCCACCACCTACCGCCTGGCTCGCGAACTCGGCTGGGCCGCGGATCACGTGGTCATCACCAACGGCGAGGCCGGCTACCGTTACGCGGCGCTGGCCGAAACGGTCTACGGCGTCGGGCTTACGGGCGAAAGCCAGGGCCGCAGCCGTCTGCCCGCCATACGCAAGCGGGAAACCCTGGCTGCCGGCAAGGTGCTCGGCATCCGCCGCCACTACTTCCTCGGGCAGCGCGATTCCGGCTTTGGCGCCGACGCCGCGAGCGCCCCAACCGACAATTGGGACCGCGCCGCCGTCCTCTCGTTCCTCGGCGGCCTGCTGCACCGTGAGCGCTACGACGCCATCTTCACCCTGCTGCCCACGCCGGAAACTCACGGACATCATCGCGCCGCCACGCTGCTCGCTCTGGAAGCCGCGGCGAGTCTGCCTGAAGATCGCCGCCCGCTGCTGCTGGCGGCCGACCCATGCGCCGCCACCGCGTCCACCGAACTCTTCGGCGGCCTGCCTGGCCAGCCGCTCACCCGCACCCGCGGCGAGCGTCCCGCTTTTGTCTTCGACCGCGACGCAAGCTTCGGTTACCGCAACGCGCTCAATTACCAAATCGTCGTCAACTGGTTTATCGCCGAACACAAATCGCAGGGGCTGTTTCAAACCGATTCCGGCAAGCACCAGTTGGAGCAGTTCTGGCTGTTTGAAGCCAGTGGCCGCGACGCGGATTCCCGCGCCCGCGCTCTCGCCGCCAGTTTGACTCCGGCGGCTCACCAGGTGGCGGCGCTGTAATCCGCCGCAAGGAGCCGACACCATGCCGATCGCAAGATTCCTCACCGCTTCCGCTCTCTTCGCCGCCGCGCTGGGAGCGCAGTCTCTCACCGGCCGCTGGGACTGCACGGTAACGGTAAACGGCAACGAAATTCCGTTCCGCATGGAGTTCTCCGGGGACGGCGCCATGGTGGCGGGCAACTTCTTCAATGGCGACGAGCGCGTACCTTCCACCGGCGGACAGTTCCAGGATGGGTCGCTGCGCCTCAACTTCGATCAATACGCCAGCCGCCTGGAGGCCAAAGTCAGCGAGGGAGGGTTGGAAGGCCGTTACGGCCGCGACCCGCGCTGGTATCCCTTCCGCGCCCACCGCGCCCCGGCCGTGCCGGCATCGGCGAGTGCCGCGGGCGTGCCTGATATTAGCGGGCTCTGGGAGATCCCCACGAAGAGTTCGAAAGGGGAATCGGCGTGGCACTTCATCGTGCGCCAGAAGGGGGCAGAGGTCTCCGCCGCGATCCTGCGCGTGGATGGCGATACCGGCGCGCTCACCGGCACATGGCGCGACGGCAAGTTGGTGCTCAGCCACTTCTCCGGCGCGCGACCCAACCTGCTCGTCATCACTCCCGCCGACAATGGCACGCTTCTCCTGGTACAGAACGGCCGCACCTCGCTGGTCGCGCTACGCCCCGCCAGCGCCCGTGCGCAGGGACTCGGCGAGCCCACCGACCCCTTCCATCACACCGGCGTCAAGGACCCGTCCGCGCCTCTCAACTTCGCCTTCCCCGATCCGGACGGCCACACCGTCTCACTCTCCGACGCGCGCTTCCGCGGCAAAGTGGTGGTGGTCGCCATCTCCGGCAGTTGGTGCCCCAACTGCCACGACGAGGCGCCCTTCCTCGAGGAACTCTACCGCCAGTACCGCGCGCGGGGGCTCGAAGTGGTGGCCCTTTCCTTCGAAGAGGGCGACCAGTTGAAGAGCCTCACGCGCCTGCGCGCCTTCATCAGGCAGTACGGCATCGATTACACGGTGCTGGTCCCCGGCGAGCCCGGCCAGTTGGCCGAAAAACTCCCGCAAGCCGAGAACCTGAACTCGTGGCCCACCACCTTTTTCCTGGGCCGCGACGGCAGGGTGCGCGGCGTGCACGCCGGTTTCGCCGGCCGCGCCAGCGGCGAGTTCTACACCAAAACGAAACGCGAGGTCACGGACCTGGTGGAGCGATTGCTGGCAGAGGGCACCAGCGCCAGCGCGCGATAGGCCGTCAAGGGAATGGTCCCGTCCGTTCCAAAATCCTCTTGACACGTTTTCCGACTAACTGTATAGTGTTTATAAACAGTATACAGTGAGCGACGACACGCAAATTCGAATCGACCTCGATGCTTCGACGCCGGTTAACCGCCAGATCGTCGATCAGATCCGCACCCTGCTGGTGGAAGGCGCCCTGCCACCCGGCGCCGACCTGCCCAGCGTGCGCCGCCTCGCCACCGATCTAGGCGTCCACTTCGCCACCGTGGCCGACGCCTATCGCACCCTCGCCGAAGAGGGGTGGCTGGAAATTTCCCACGGACGCAGCGCGCGCGTGCTCCCACGCCGCGCGCCGGCCGCCGGCCGCGAAACCGACGACCTGTTCCGCCGCCGTCTCCGCCAACTGGTCGCCGAAGCCCGATCGCAAGGCGTTTCGGCCAAGAAGATCGCCGGCGAACTCGACTCGCTGGCACGAGGAATGACCCCATGAACCGCGTCTGGTCCGCCATCGTCCCCATCGCGCTCTTCCCGCTGCTCTTTCACTGGATGCCGTTGTGGCGGCGCAACGGTATCTGGTTTGGCGTTACCGTCGCACCGGGCTTCAGCGAAGGTCCCGAAGCGCGTGGAGTGCTGCATCGTTACCGGATCGCCGTCTGGCTGCTGGCTCTGGCCGCCGTCACCGTGACCGCGCTCGCTTCCCTGGCGAACGTCAATTGGGTGTTGCCGGTGGCCGTCACCCTGGAACTCGGAGGCGCCCTGGCCGCCTTCGCTCACGGGCGCCGCCAGACCCTGGCGCACGCCGTGCGCCCCAGTACGGTCCGCTCCGCCTCGCTGACGCTCGCGCCCGAGGGATTGCCGGGGGGCATCGCGGCAGTGCTCGTGCCCTTCGCCATCCTCGGCGCCGCCGCCCTTTATCTGTATCTCGACTGGAGCCGCATTCCCGAGCGCTTTCCGGTGCACTGGGGGATCGACGGATCTCCCGACCGCTGGAGCGCGCGAACCTGGCAGGGCGTCTACATGCCCTTGCTGATGGGCGCGGCGCAGAGCGGGCTGATGCTGCTCATCGGGCTCGGCATCCTGCGCGCCTCGCCGCGTGGCCGCGTGGCCGCCAATGCCGCCGCCAGTGCGCAGTTCCGCCGCGCCATGCTGCAATTCCTGGTCGCCGTGGTCTGGATGACGGCGTTCCTGGTGGCCGCGGTCTCGGTGGCGCGCGTGTTCGCGCAGTCGCCGCTCGGCAACCTGCCGCCCCTGCTGATCTCCCTCGGACTGATCGCGCTGGCCATCCCGTTTCTGTGGCGTATCGTCCGCATCAACCGCACCATCGGCAGCGGCGGCGATGGCACGCCCGACGAGTGCTGGAAACTCGGCTTCTTCTATTGCAACCCCGCCGATCCCGCCATCTTCGTAGAGAAGCGTCTCGGCATGGGGTACACCTGCAACTTCGGCAACCGCACGACGTGGATGGTCCTGGGACTGATCCTGCTCTTCAGCCTGATCCCGGTGCTCTTGAGGTATTGGTGAAAAGGCGGCTGCAAGGCAAGGTAGCCTGCCCCACCTACCCCAGCACGCGCTCCACGTGGCGTCCGTACCACCACACCGAGAGTGCCCACGCCGCCACAGCCGGGGCCAGAAACCACGCGCTGGTCGAGAAGATGGCCGAGGCAGTCATCGCCAAAGCCAGCAACTGAATCGCTCCGTTGCCGAGCGCGCCGCCGGTAGAGAAGCGCCAGCGCGTTTGCGGCCGCGGACGCTCCACCGACGGCGAGTGTCCCACCGCCAGCGTCACCAGCGCCGCGCCGATTCCCGGCAGCACGGCCAGCGGCAGCGTCAACGGGATTACGGCGACCAGAAAGGCCACATCTTTGGCCAGCAGCAGTTGCCATCCGCGCACCGGCAGCAAGCGGCAGCGCGAGAGCCCGCCCTCGCCATCGAGGCCGAACAGACACTGCGCGTAGCTGGACATGGCGCCTACCACCAGCACGGTCATCGCCATCAACGCCTCCGGTGGCAAGCCGGGCGCGAACACACGATAGGCCAGCATCGCCGCGCTCAGGATCAGCGCACAGTAAAAATCCAGGGTGGTGAGGATCTCGCGCAGATTCTTACGCACCAGTTGATTCAACGGCCCGGGGAACCGCGGTACGCGCCGCCACATACCTCTGCCGTCCGGCAAGGGCACGGCCGATATCAGGAACGCCCCGGCGAACAACCCGGCGATGGCCGCCCACATTCCCACGGTCAGGACGCGCCCCGCTCCCCACGCGCCCAGGCCCGCGAGCCCCCACGTCAGCGGATTGATCCACGGACTGGCGAGGCGCAGAATCCAGCGCTCGCGCCGCTGGAGCGGCCACAGCGCCAGGCGCGAAGGCGGGATCTTGCGCAGCGGGTCCGTGCTCAGGGGAAACAGCACTACCAGCGCCATGATGAGGTACACGAAGGTTCCCGCCGTGCGCAACAAGTAAGCCGTGAGCAGGAAGAAATTGTTGCCCGCCAGCGATTGGAATGCGGTCCAGTCGCGGCGGTAGGCGATGGCCAGCGCCCTCAGGATCGCGAAGGGCCGAGCCATTCCAACTCCTCGACGACGGGCGTCTCCACCAGATCGAAATAGTGGTCCTCAAGCGATTGCGGCAATTCGCCGACGGCGGAATCCCACACCTTGGTCCCTTTGCGGATCATCACGATCTGGTGCGCGATCCGTTCCACCATGGAGAGGATGTGCGACGTGAGGAACACCGTCACCCCGTGGCGCGCCACCGATTGCAGCAGGTCGCGCATGATCTTCGCCGTCACCGGGTCGATGGCCTCGAAGGGCTCGTCGAGGAACAGCACCTGGGGATTGGGCAAGAGCGCCATGGCGAACGCGGTCTTCTTGCGCATGCCGTGCGAGCAGGATGCGGCGAAGGTGTGGCGCCCGTGTTCCAGGCTCAGCGCGTGCAGCAGTTGCGTGGTGCGCGCGCGGGTCTGGTGGCGGGGCACGCCGTAGATGTCGCCGGTGAGAAGCAGGTGCTCTTCCACGGTGAGATCGTCAAACAATCCGAGATCTTCCGGCAGCACGCCGATGCGGCGCTTCAACTCTAGCGGACTGGCCGCGGCATTCAGGCCGCATACCGTGACCACGCCCGACGTGGGGGCCAGCAATCCGGTCATCATTTTCACGGTGGTCGATTTTCCCGCTCCGTTGGGACCCAGGAACGCGCAGATCGCCCCGGCGGCCACTTCCAGGTTCAGCCCGTTCACCGCGGTGAATTCCCCGAAGCGGCGCGTCAGATTGCGGCAAGAGATCATATCTTCCATTGTGACGGCTGCGGACCCAAAACGCGACGGCGGGATGTAATCTGAAGATGAATGCCTGAGGACCCCTACAACTCCGACACCGATCGGGAAATACGCGGCCGCCTGTGCACCGACGTGCTCGACGGGCATCAACGCTGGCATAGCGAGAGCGACCGGCGGCGCGCCAAGCGCTATTACTTTGAGTCGTCATCCGCCGTCGAGGCCGACGATAGCGAGATCAACGGATTCCTCCAGTGGTACGTCCACGATTTCCGTGACGCCGCCACCCGCCGCACTCTGATGGAGCACTATTCCGACACCCACGGCGCCCAACTGACGGCTCGCGAGCGCGAAATACTCGAGGCCCTGCGCGATTCCTGGCCCGGCGTGTTCGAGGTCGAAACGGTCGAAGAGGGCCGCGGCATTCACTTGCGCGACCTCGCCACTGGCGACGTCATCTTCGTCAGCGACATCACGGCATCGCGCGAGTTGGTCCGCGGGGACTGCATTCTCAGCCGGATCGAGAACCTCGACGGCAAGCTGATGTTCGTTTCCGATGGCTTCTCCGTGCCGCCGGCGGTGAAGGGCGAGTTTCTGAAGCTGGTGGATAAGGAGGCCCGCGCCGCCGGGCAGACCCGCGTGGAATACGTGCGCCGCAGCGGCAACCTGCTCTACCGCAAGATTCGGAACCTCAGCGACAGGTGGCTGAAGAACCTCCAGGTGGTCAATCGCGAAGGCGACGCGGTGGAGTTTTGCCACGCCGATTACAGCGTGCTGGACGAGCCTGCCCTGCTGGCCAAACTGCGCGCGCTCCCGGAGTTGCGGGAGGACCCCGGGACACCCGGAGAAGCCCATTTCGGCTGGCTCGACAGCGCGGCGCCAAGCCCGCGCCCGGTGTACGGCCACGTGCAGGTTGGCGGCGGCCACCTGCGGCTGGAAACGCAATCGCGTACCCGTCTCGAACTCGGCCGCGGATTGCTCGAAACCCACGCCGCCCACCTGCTGAAGCACCAGGGCGACTGCCACCAGTCGCTCGACGAATTCAAGCAGCGGATGGCCGATTCTCGCGAACCGCCCGGGCGCACGAAGCCGATCCCGCCGGAAGTCGAACGCGAACTCGTGCTCCGCATGAAGGCTCAACACTACGCCAGGTGGCCCGACGACCCGCTCCCCGCGCTGGGCGGAAAGACCGCGCGTCAGGCGGTCAAAACGAAGTCTGGGCGGAAAGCTGTGCTCGACCTGATCCGCGAGATGGAACACGACGAGGCGCGCGAAGCCAAAGCCGGCCAACCCGCCTTCGATTTCACCCCTCTGCGTAAAACTCTGGGGCTGGAAGAGGCGTGAAACATCCGGCCCCCTGAAATTCCTGTCACAATTTCGGAGTGGACGTCGTATTAACGGGTGTGCAGCCCGACGAAATCGCGCTCAACCCGGCCGCGGCCGGCGCCGTGAGCGACAGCCGGATCGCCGCCTCGGTGGAAGCGCTGTTCCGCGAGCATTACGGCCGCATCGCCGGCATGCTCACCCGGCTGACCGGCGACCGGGCGCACGCCGAGGAAATCGCCTCGG
>JBEKDV010000117.1:0-19046 GCA_050014175.1 Candidatus Solibacter sp.
CCGGTTTACTCAAAGTTCTGACGAAGTGTTTCTTTACTGTATCCAACCAGATTGTCAATGATCTGCGCTCATCCCACACGACATCGTAATATCGCGCAAAATGGCGGGCCTCGAAACTTGTTTCGGCTCTTGTGCTCACGCTTGTTTTACACAGCGGAGCGAGCCGGAGAATTTCGTGTGATTGCGCCGACCGGAATTTCGGTCTTTGCTTTCGGCTGACTTCAATCAGAGTAACAAACGGATGACCGCTTGGCAAGTTTCCCAGAAAAAACTTCGATCGGGCTCATTAAAGATCCTTAGTGCCCGGAATTTCCGCCCCGCCCTCCGTCCGCCCGCCCCGGCTCCCCCGCAGGTACACCGTGCGCGACGGGTACGGAATCCCCATCCCTTCCGCCCGCAAGCGGCGCAACACGCGCTTTTTCAGCTCGTTGCGCACCGGGAACTGGCTGGCGAAATCCGCCACCTGGAAGGAGGCGGTAAACCCCATCCCCGTCTCCCCGAATCCCGGGTCGAAAGCCACCGCCGGCGCCGGGTCCGCCAACATGCCCGGGACCTCGCCCGCGGCCTGCGCCAGCACCTCCGCCAGCGCCTTCTCCACCGCGTCCGGATCGCATTCGTAGTCCACCGTCACCGCAAAGCTGGCCGACATGCGCTTCTCCGGCAGGTAATAGTTGGTCACGATGGCCTGCGCCAGCTTGGCGTTGGGCACGATGATCAGGTTGTGCTGCATCGCCCGGAACGTGGTGCACCGCCATCCGATGTCGGTGACGTAGCCCTCTTCGCCGGTGTTCAGTTTGACGTAGTCCCCCAAACGCACCTGCCCCGCCACGGCCACGTAGAACCCGCCAAACAGGTTCGACAGGGTATCCTGAAGCGCCAGTGCCACCGCCAGGCCGCCCACTCCCAAGGCGGTGAGGATGGGCGTGATCGACACGTTGAAGTGGTTGAGCAGAATCAGACCGCCCAGAATGACCACCGAAATCTGCGCCAGGTTTTGCGTCAGCGTGGTTACCGGCAATGCGCCCGGGAACTGGCTGCCGTGGTACCGCACCAGGTTGCCCACCACCCGCATGGACATCAAAGTGAGCGACACGATCCACAGCACCAGCAGCACACTCGCGATCGGATGCGTGAACTTCACCGGCAGGTCCGACCCCTGGAACGCCATGTGGACGGCCAGGATCAACGCCCAGATCATGGTGGGCCCGCGCAACGCTTCGTACACCACCGTGCCGGCGCGGCTCTCCGTGCGCGCGGTCCATGCCCTTAAGGCCCGCATCACCAGCCGCCGCGCTACCCAACACGCCAGGAAAGTGGCAGCGAATATCCCGAGCGGCAGGATCACTTCCATCGGGTCGTTAACCACCAAGTGCCGGAACTCCGCGAATCCGCTTCTCATAGCAACAGATTCGCACAGTAAATCGGGTGCACGCAGGAACCCGGCGCCGCGTCATTATTATGTGCGGATACGTGTAGCCATCGTCTGGCTCGCCCTGGCAGCCGCCCTCCCCGGACAGGGGCCCTCCGGCAACGACCTGTACATCCAGGGCCGCCGGGCAGAGCGCGCCGGCCACATGGCCGAAGCTTACCTGCTGTATTCCCAGGCGGCCGCCATGTCCCCGCAAAACAAAACTTACTGGCAGCGCAGCCAGGCCGTACGCACCCGCGCCGCCCTCGAAGCCAAAGTGGCGCCGCCCTCCCAGTTCGACCTCGACGAGCCCAACTCCGAACCCGATGCCGGGCCCGGCGCCGCGCCGCCCGCGCCGCCGATTCCCATCGCCACCAACGACGACCTCGTGGAGGCCCGCAAACTCCTTCCCCCCGTCGAGCTTCAGGCGGAGAGCGGACGGCAGGATTTCGACCTGCAAGGCGACGCCAAAGCTTTATTCGAAAAAGTCGCCAAGTCCTTCGGCCTCGATTGCCTGTTCGACGACGACTTTCAGGCAGGCCCCAGCATCCGCTTCCAGATGGCGGATTCGGACTACCGCGACGCCCTGCACGGCCTCGAAGCCGCCACCGGCAGCTTCCTGGTGCCGCTCAGCAAGCGCGTCTTTCTGGTGGTCAAGGATACTACGCAGAAACGCACCGAACGCGAGCCCACCGCCGCCATCGAACTGCACCTCCCGGAAGCCACCAACCCGCAGGATTTCAACTCCATCGTCACCGCCGTGCAGCAGGCCTTCGCCATCGAGAAGGTCGCCTTCGACACCCAGAACAATAGCGTGATCCTGCGCGACCGCGTCTCCAAGGTCATCCCCGCGCGCCTCATGTTCGAAGATCTGACCGCGCCGCGCGCCCAGGTGACCATCGAAGTCAAGTTCCTCGAAGTGACCCGCAACGACGCCATCACCTACGGCGTCGATCTGGCCAACACCTTTTCGGTAGCGCCGCTCCAGCAGACCTTCACGTTCGCCAACCTGGCGCACAGCCTGACCAGTTCCAGCCTGATGGGGATCAGCATCCTCAGCTCGTCGCTGGTCGCCACGCTGTCCCAATCCTCGGGCCAACTGCTGCTCGATGCCGAACTACGCTCCGTGGACAATCAGTCCGCCACCTTCCACGTGGGCGACCGCTACCCCATCATGACCGCCGGCTACTTCGGCACGGCGGGTTTTAGCCAGGGCGGCACGGCGTACACGCCGCCGCCGTCGTTCACCTTTGAAGATCTCGGACTCACCCTGAAACTGACGCCCACCGTGCATGGCGCCGATTCGGTCACGCTGGATATCGATTCCGAGTTTAAGGTGCTGGGCGGATCGAGCGTCAACGGCATTCCCGTGATCTCCAGCCGCGTGATCAAGAACAAAGCGGAGCTGCACTTCGGCGAGTGGGCCTCGGTGGCCGGCCTCTTGGATCGCGATCAGGCGCGCACCATCGCCGGCCTGGCCGGCGTCACGCGCATTCCCTTCCTCGGCCCCCTCACCAGCCTGCATACCCACAATTCCGACGAAACCCAGGTGCTGGTGCTGATTCGCCCGCTGCTGATCACCCTGCCGCCGGGCATGGCCGCCACGCATACCTTCCGCATGGGAAGCGACAATCGCCCGATTACGCCGCTGTAGCGGTAAGCTCGACACATGAAGCGCACGACCCTGGTGTTGGATGAGCGCCTCCTCGCCCAGGTCACTCAGGTTCTGGCGGCGAAGACCTATTCCGCTGCGGTGAACACTGCACTGGAAGAGGTGATTCGTCCGCGGAAGGTCCAAAGCATTCCGCACTTCTTCGGATCCAGGATTTGGGAGGGAGACCTGCCCCAAATGCGGGAAGACCGGCCGGGGCGTGGACGCCCTCGCAAGTAGTATTGACGCCACTCCGAGTGGGCGACGATACGCCCGGAGAGCGGAAGCGCCTTCCACAATGGCGTGTCTGCGGACCAACCGAGGCGGCCATGAGGCCGACGGCCGCCGGTCGGAGCCCATTTTCATGGAACTGCGGGTCACGGGAGGAGTGTCCGAGCAGCTAGTTTCTCATTCTCTGCATGAGCGTAGCGTCGTCCATAACTGAGATCCCTACCCTCGTCAGGAAGCGGGTCAGGCCCGGATCATAGAAGTCCTCGTCCTTTGTGCAGATGACGTCTGCTTCACCGATTAGCGCCGTCTGGACGACAACGACGTCGTTGACGTCGCGGATAGGTATGCTCAACAGGGGATTGAGCCTCACGAGTTCGGAGACTTCACGCAGGAATCCGATGTAGTCGTAGATTCGGCTTTCCGGCAAGCCATGTAGCGCCTGCATTCTTGGGTATCGAAGAACTCTCGCCAACTCATAGAGGATCTCGTTGGAGAGCGGAAGTGTGTGCCGGCTCGCGACGATCTCGAGCAAGAGCTGACGGGCGAGCCCCTGGGAGCTTTCGTTCGCACGAACCAGGATCGTAGTGTCGAGGACAATCCTCACTGGTGTGGACGATACCCCGGGCGGCTGTTCCGCATCGCCTCGTTGATGATTTCGTCGGCTTCCTCAGCGGAAACAGGCTGGCGTTTCACGTCCACTTCCGCAAAATACTGCCGAAGCGCCTCGACGACCTCGTGGCGTCGTTGATCGGATATGGCAGGCGGCTGGAAAGCCTGAACGCTCACAGTCTCTTGCTCCGATACGGACCGGCCGAGCAGGCTTTCGACTGCCATCTTCTGGTCTCGCGAGAGGTCTTTCACGTCACGGATCATATGCTGCCCACCAATGCCTTCCAGTTACATTATGACGGTTTTGCCGTCCGGTTTGGCCACCCGGATTGTCAGGCGGTCGATGACATCTCCGTCCGTCCAGCGAGCCAAGGTCTGGCGGCCTCCGCGCCACTCAGGAAGGCGTTGTGCTTCGAGGCCGACTTGCCAGCCCCGATTTCCGTGGACGGCGTTTCCCAGTAGGAACAGCCAAAGCCCGGTGTGGCGACGAGGATTCTCCAGGCGGCGGTTCAGGCAGCCGTGACAACAACTCGCCCTGGGCGACGAGCCCGTGGCCTGTTGCGGATGATAATCTCAACGTCCTGGTTGAGCGATGTAAGGAACCGCATCAAACGCTCCACCGAAAAGCCTTCCAGACGGTATTTTGAAAGAGCTGAGACTTTGGGCTGGTTGATGCCTAACAGTTCCGCTGCCTTCCCCTGCGAGAACCCGCGCCGGTGCAGGACATCGTTGATCGCTATGGCCAGACGAACCTTCGTCTGCCGTTCGCCGGCGTCCGCAAAGCCGAGGTCGGCGAATACGTTCCCCGAACTCCGCACGACTTTCCCGCTACTTTTCGAGCTTGGTGTTGGCATATCGATCCTCATAGTCCTGTCTGGCCAGTCTTAGGCGCTGTGAAACGAGTTCCACATCCGGTTTCGGTGTCTGAATGCCCCTATGTGCCTTCTTCTGAAAGCAGTGCAACACATAAACGGCCCAATGGAAGCGAACGGTATAGACGGCGCGGTATGTGTTTCCGTCATAATCCTCCACAACCTCCAGTACTCCGGAACCCGCTCCCTTCCACGGCTTCGCCGCAGGGTGTTTCCCGCCGAATTGAGCAACGCTTAGAGCAGTGCCAATTCCGTCTTTGACCGCTTCGGGAAACGCTCGCAAGTCCCGTTTCGTCGAGCCTACCCAATACAAGGGTTGTTCGCCGTGAGTTGGCCTGCGCATCAGGACTTCATCCCAGTTTTAGGATACCATGAACCGGCTGTGAGATTAGATCTCACTCCCGTCACCCAATTTCATGGAACGGCGTTTTACGCGAGCAATGCTGTGGTCCCTGCCAATCTGCTTGCAAGCACTACGACTTTTCGAAGACTCCCGGCTGGAAGCGAAGCGCTTTCAAAGGAGTAGTGTTCGTGGATTTCCCTCTGGGGCTTGGGAGAAGGCTGTGTCTGGCCGTTGGCGTTCCGCTCGTCCATGATCATAGCGTCGTACCATTTGCATCCAGTGTGTGCCCGCTGTGCCTCGCTGTTTATGCACCAGAGGTTCTTGCGTTGGCCGGTTGAAAATGGTATCCATTGGGCGTCGGTGAAGGCCGCTATGTATAAGCTGAATAAGGGCGAGAGTCAGCTCAAGAAGTTGAAAGAAACATCTCTGAGCGAACAGAACTTTCTCGAACGCGCTGATCTAGAGGCGTGGATTGCTAATCATCCAGATGTGCTCGGGGAAGACCTTTTGGTTCTGGAAACCGAGCATCCGCTCCCAACCAAGCTCCGAATCGATATTCTCGCGCTCGATTCCGACGGCAATGTCGTTGTGGTGTGAGCTGAAGCGCGACTCGTCCGGAAGCGGCATCGAGTGGCAGGCCATAAAATACGCCTCATATTGCGCGACCCTCACGGCTCAGGATCTCTGCGGATCTCTTGCGGGCTGGGCGAACATCAACCTAGAAGAAGCGCGGCAACGCATAAAGGACTTCACCGACGAGGAGATCGTCGGTGGGGATTTAGAAGAGCTTAACCGGGATCAACGGCTAATCCTGGTTGCGGGGCAGTTTCACCCGGATGTCGTATCGGCAATCGATTGGCTGCGGAAGCATGATATCGATGCGCGGTGTGTCCAGCTTGAATGCTTTATGGACACGGACGGGGCGCTGTTGCTGAATCCCCAGGTGATACTGCCGATACCCACGATCACAGACATCATGGACCTGCCGGAATCGCCGCGGCACGCACCGGCCTCGAAGAGCACGGTGTTCTCGGTAAGTGTAGATGAACTTTCTGCCGATGAGTTGGCCAAGAGGCTTACAGGAACACTGAATCGCGAATCGGAGCTTACGCCTCGCTTCGTGATTTTTCTTGAAATTCTGTTGTCCGAGAACCGATCATTCCCACGGGAGGAGATCAAAAGCGCCCTGCTAAAACGCGGGGTCGGCAAGGATATCGGACAGGCAGGGCGGTTTCTAAGTAATCTATCACAGTTTCTCACGAAGAAGAAGAATTCCCACCTCAGACGGCTCATCACGTTTGAAGGTGGCCTCCACCAGGGGCAGATAAAAGACAATTACGAGATCGTGTCTGAGTACCGTGAGCTTGTTAGAACCACGCTCAATGTCTGGCAGAAACTTCAGCCATCGCAGAAGCTGGACACAGCGACTGCGCAGGCTGGGCTTCAGTCGCCTTCGGAAGTTAGCTCTTAAGACGGTCCGAGCCAGCGGGCCGCAGGAGCCGCTTCCCCGTAAGCGTGCCCGGGCAGGTCGGCTTTCGGTTCCCGACCTCCGGCACAAATTCAAAACTCCGCAGCCTACCATACATCCCGTGAAGTCCCTCTCCCGTCATCTGGAGACAAGGCCCGGGTTGCGGCAGCGAGTCAAGGGGCCAATCACCTTCTGGGGAATAGAGCGCTACGACTCTGAGCGATTGGCGGCATTTAGGAAACTGCGCTGATTTGCCCCAACCGGCGCGAGTCGGTAATGGTTCTGTCGGATGGGCCTGTAGTCGTTCTGTAAGCAGAGCAGGAAGCCGCCCAAATGCATGCGCGCCCTCCTGCCCCCCAACCCCTGCTATCGTGAAATCAATGTTCCGTATGCTCGAAGAAATCCGGCAGCAGCCGGAAGCGTTGCAGCACACCCTCTCCGCCGAATTGCGCAGCGTCGAAAACTTCAAGCGCCTGCTCGCAAAGCAACGTCCGCGACTGGTGGTTCTCGTCGCCCGCGGCACCAGCGACAACGCGGCGCTGTTCGGCCGCTACCTGCTGGAGATCACCACCGGAATCCCGGTCTCCCTCGCCGCCCCCTCCATTTCCACCCTCTACGAAGCGCACATCGACTATCGCGATGCGCTGGTGGTCGGCATCTCGCAATCGGGCGAATCCACCGACACCAACCTGGTGCTGGAGCGCGCCCGCCAGCAGGGCGCCCTGACCCTCGGCATCACCAACGAGAGCTCGAGCGCCCTGGCGCGCATCGCCGAGCACGTCCTGCTGGTGCGCGCCGGCCGCGAAAAAAGCGTCGCCGCCACCAAGACCTACACCGGCCAGATGCTCATGATGTACCTGCTCGCCTATGCGCTCGGCGGCGGGGTCCGCATCGCCGACCTGGAGCGCCTCCCCGACGTGGTCCGCGACACCCTCGCCCTCGAACCCCAGATCGACGCGCTCAGCGAGCGCTACCGCTTCATGCGCCACGCCGTGGTGGAGGGGCGCGGCCTGAACTACTCCAATGCCTTCGAAATGGCGCTGAAGCTGATGGAAACCTGTTACGTGGTGGCCGAGCGCTTCTCTTCGGCCGATTTTATGCACGGCCCCATCGCCCTCGTCGAACCAAATTTCCCCGTCTTCGCATTCGCCCCGCCCGGCAAGACGTGGCCCTCCATCGGCGAAACGCTCACCAAACTGCAAGCGTTGCAGGCCGAGATCGTCGCCATCACCGACTCGGGCAACCGCGAGGTGGATCGCTGCGCTACCAGGGTCATCCGCCTGCCGCGCCGCGTCAAGGAAATCCTCACGCCGATCCCATACATCGTCCCCGCGCAGATCTTCGCCGCCTGTCTGGCCGTGCACAAGGGCCTCGACCCCGATAAGCCGCGCACCCTGACTAAAGTGACGCTCACTTTGTAGGCCGCGCCTTGCGCGCTCCATCCCGATTGGATTAGCCTGTATGAACGATGCAAGCCAACCGCCGTCAAATCTTCGCAGCGCTTCTGGCCGCCGCTGCCGCCCGGCAAGTCAAGGGCGCGGACGGAACCGCGATCCCTGGCAAGCGGCCCATGATCCTGCACAACGACCGTCCGGAGGATCTGGAAACTCCGGTCAAATATTTCGATAGCTGGGTCACGCCCGTCGATGCGTTTTTCGTCCGCCAGCACCTTCCCCGCCCCGCGGCCATTGATCCCGCCGCCTACCGCCTCAACCTCACCGGCCTGGTCTCCAGGCAACGGCAAGTGACGCTCGCCGACCTCGAAAGACTGCCGCAGCACACCGTCCCCGCGACCCTGGAATGCACCGGCAACGGGCGCGCCTTCTTCACTCCGAAACTGCCCGGCATTCAGTGGGGACGCGGCGCCGTGGGCAACGCCGAATGGAGCGGCCCGCGCCTCAGCGACGTCCTCGCTCTTGCCGGCATCGATCCGGCGGCCAAATTCCTGGAGATCGATGGTGCCGACACCCCGGTGATGCAGACGCCCGATTTCGTACGCTCGATGCCCATGGAAAAGGCCATGCATCCGGCCACTCTGCTGGCGCTCAAGATGAATGGCCAATCGCCCGATATCCACGGCTTGCCTGCGCGCCTCATCGTCCCCGGCTGGGACGGCACCAGTTGGGTGAAGTGGGTGGTCCGCCTGACGCCCGTGGCCAAAGAAAGCGGCGGGTTCTTCATGAACCCGGGCTATCGATACCCCAAATACCATCTGCCGCCCGGCACTCCCGCGCGTCCCGCGGAGTTGGAAGTCATCGAAGGCATGCCGGTGAAATCCACCCTGACCGCGCCGGAGGATCAGAGCAAGGCGGCGCTGGGTCCGATGGTGATCCGCGGTTTCGCGTGGGCCGGCGAGAACGCCATCGAGCGCGTCGAGGTCTCCACCGATGGCGGCGCGCGCTGGCAGGATGCGCAGCTTTCGGCGCAGAAACTGCCCTTCGCCTGGCGCCTCTTCACCCTCGACTGGACGCCCAGCGAACCCGGCTACTACACCATCATGTCCCGCGCCACCGACACCGCGGGACGCGTGCAGCCCATCGTGCCGCCGTGGAACCCCTCGGGCTATTTGTGGAATGGAATCGACCGCGTCGGCGTCACCGTGGAGAAAGCATAATGCGCACCGCACTGTGGTTGCCAGGGTTGCTGCTGGCGTTTGCCCTCGCGGCCACGGCCGCCGATCAGGCCACTATCGAAAAAGGGCAGAAGGAAGAGCAGCGCACCTGCCTGCCGTGTCACAGCCTGCGCATCATTCACTCCAACCGCCTGAGCCGCGCCGGATGGAGCAAGGAGCTCGACAAGATGGCGGGATGGGGCACCAAATTCACGGACCGCGACGCGCTCCTGGAATACCTGGTGGCCACCTACGGCGACGATAAGCCCGTCACGCCGCCGGAAATGAGCGCGGACGGCCGCACCAGGCAGTAGTAAACTGGTCACATGATGAAACTGATGCTGCTGGGTATGGCACTTGGAGCGATGGCCTTCGGCGCTTCGAGTGTGTATGATTTCACACTGAATTCCATTGACGGCGCCTCCGCGCCGCTCTCGTCCTTCAAAGGCAAGGTGGTGCTGCTGGTCAACGTGGCCAGCAAATGCGGTTACACGCCGCAGTACGCCGGCCTGGAGAAGCTTTACGAAACCTACAAGGACAAGGGCCTTGTCATTGTGGGCGTTCCGGCAAATAACTTCGGCGCGCAGGAACCGGGTACCAACGAAGAGATCAAGACGTTTTGCAGCCGTAACTACAATGTCACATTTCCCATGATGAGCAAGGTCTCGGTGAAGGGCACGGACACCACGCCGCTCTACCAGTACCTGACCGATAAATCCGCCAACCCCAAGACCGGCGGCGAGATCAAATGGAACTTCACCAAGTTCCTGGTCGACAAGAAGGGCAATGTAATCAACCGTTTCGAGTCGGCGGTCACGCCCGAAGCGGCGGAATTGGTCAAGGCTGTCGAGGCTGCATTAGCGCAATAAGTACCCTGCCTTACGCCGGCCGGCATTTTTCCTGGTCTAAATTCCTCCGAATTGCGTCTATATAAGTAGACAAAAATGGAGGAATCGATGGAAACCGCGCTCGCACGGCTTCGTGCCAAGACAGACCAGGAACTGGGCGTCCTGGTTGCGAGACAACTGCGCCGCTCCCGCAAGCTCGCCGCCCGAGGGTCTTATCGAGATGCGGCGAAAGAATATTTGAGCGCCCGGGCTCTGCTGGCCGTGGCCAACATTCCCGCGGCGGAGCGCGCCAGCCTGGAACGCCTGATGCACGAAGTCCGGCAAACCATCGAACTCCCCGTGACAGCAGTGGCATAAAGAACGCTCCCGACCCAGAGGGTACCCCGGTCGCGGCTCTGATCGAAGTCGCAATGCGCCAATCAGAGCCGCGACCGGGGTACCCTCTGGGTCGGGAGCGTTTCCCATTCTTACTTCCCCACCTTCCTCGCCGGCGCCTGCACGGCCGGCACATTTTCGTCGCGAATCAGCTTATTGAACGCGGCCAGCTCGCCGCCCATCAGCCCATCCAGTTTCTTCAATTCCGCGTTCACCTGCGTCGCCAGGTCCTCATACACCATGTACGATTGCTGCGTCGGCTGATTGTCCGAGCTCTGCACCACCCCCAGCACGTGCGCCAGCTTGTTGTTGAGCTTGATGGGATAGTTCAGCGGATCTTCGCTGGCGCGGTTCTTGGTCTGGTACAGGGCCTCTTCCACCTCCGTCAGTTTTTGGGTGAGCGCTTTGGCGGCATCGGCCACCTTCTTCGCATCGCGTTTCGCATACTCGTCCAGTTGTTTGCGCAGCTCGCGTATGCGGATCACCGCGTCGTTGGTATCGCTCAGCTTGTCGCGCACCTGTAGCGAGAGGGAAAGCTGTTTGGCGTACTCCTCGGGCGTCGTCTCCAGCCGCGGATCCTTCTTCACCTCGAAACTCTCGGTCTGCGTCTTGCCGTCCACCGTCAGCCGCACCGTATACTTGCCGGGCGCGCCGCGCGGCCCCGTGGTGCTTCCCGCCCACATGATCAGGCCGGGAAACGTGGTGGCGTCGGGATAGCGCAGGTTCCACACGAAGCGATTCATGCCGGCCTGCGCGGTCAGGCGCGCCGGCGGAGCGCCGCGGAAGGGGTTCTCTTCTTCGTCGGCCGGCCCGGTCTCCACGCGCGGCGCTTCGCGCGTGGAGAACTTGTTGACCGGTTTCCCCGCACCGTCCAGGAACTCCATCGTGACCTCGCCCTGCGGACGCGCCTTCAGGAAGAACTGCACCACCGCGCCGCCCGGCGGATTCTCACCCGCACCCGCGCCCGCGCCGCCGCGTCCCCCGCGTCCGCCGCCGCCGAAGCGATACGTGTCCTTGGGATGAAACAGTTTGGCGTCTTCCGTCGCGCTGAAGCCATGCAACTGGTAGAGCATTTCGACATCGTCCAACACCCAGAACGAGCGGCCTTCCGTGCCGATGACGAGTTCCTTCTCGCGCTTGTGGAACTGCATGTCGGTGATCGGCGTGACCGGCATATTCAACTGGAACGGACGCCAGTTCTCGCCGTCGTCAAACGAAATGTACAGGCCGGTCTCCGTCCCCGTCACCAGCAGGCCCTTTCGATTGGGATCTTCGCGCACCACGCGCGTGAAGGCCTTTTCCGGAATCCCATTGACGATCTTTTTCCACGTCTTGCCGTAGTCCGTGGTCTTGTACAGGTACGGCCGGAAATCGTCCATCTGGTAATTGGTGGCCGCCACGTACGCCGTGCCCGCATCGTGCGGCGAGGCGTCGATGGAGTTGATGCGGATCCAATCCGGCATGCCCGGGGGCGTGACGTTGTCCCACTTCTTGCCCCCATCGCGCGTCACCTGCACCAGCCCGTCGTCCGAGCCCGTCCAGATCACGCCCTTGCCAACCGGCGATTCGATGATGGTGAAGATCGTGCAGTAGTATTCCACGCTGGTGTTATCCTGCGTGATCGGTCCGCCCGAGGTGCCCATCTTGGATTTATCGTTGCGCGTCAGGTCGGGGCTGATCACATCCCAGCTCTGCCCCTCGTTGGTGGTCTTCATGAGCACGTTGGAACCGATGTACAGCGCCTTCGGATCGTGCGGCGAAAACACGATCGGGAAGCTCCACTGGAAGCGGTACTTCATGGCCTCCACGCCGTAGCCCATGGTGTTATCGGGCCAGGCGTTGATGTTGCGGCTCTGCCCGGTGCGCTTATCCTGGCGCGTGATCAGCCCGTCGTAAGAACCCGCGTACACAACCAGCGAATTGCGCGGGTCGGGCGCGATCCAGCCGCTCTCGCCGCCGCCCACATCGTACCAATCGGCCGCCGTGATGCCGCCGCCCGCGGTGCGGCTCGGGATGCGCACCGTGGTGTTGTCCTGCTGCGCGCCGTAGATGTTGTACGGGAAGTCCTGGTCGAGCGCCACGCGGTAGAACTGCGCGGTGGGCTGATTGTCGATGGTGGACCACGTGCGCCCGCCGTCGCGCGTGATGGTGGCGCCGCCGTCATTGCTCTCGATCATCCGGTTGGGGCCGTTGGGCGCGATCCACAGGCCGTGATTGTCGCCGTGCGGCGGACGCAGAGCGCCGAACGTGCGACCCCCGTCGATGGAACGGTAAATGCCCACATTGAGCGCGTACACCATGTCGGCATTCCTGGTGTCGGCGAAGATGTGCGCGTAATACCAGGCGCGCTGTTTCAGATCGTTCTGGTCGTTCACCTTGGTCCAGTTGCGGCCGCCGTTGTCGGAGCGGAACAGGCCGCCGTCCGCGGCTTCCACCAGCGCCCACACGCGCTCCGTATTGGCCGGCGAGACGGTGATGCCGATGCGTCCCAGCACGCCGCGCGGCAGCCCCGGCGCATGCGAGATTTCGGTCCAGGTGTCGCCCCCGTCGGTGCTCTTGAAGAGTCCGCTGCCCGGCCCGCCGCTATCCATGCGCCACGGCTTGCGGCTGATCTCCCACATCGCCGCGTAGAGCACGCGCGGATTGCCCGGGTCCATGGCGATATCCACGGCGCCCGCCGTATTGCTGCGCTTCAGCACCTGTTTCCAGGTGGCGCCGCCATCGGTGGTGCGGTAGACGCCGCGCATTTCGTTCGGCCCCCACAGGTGCCCCAGCGCCGCCACGTAGACGATATCGGGATTTTTCGGATGCACGCGCACGGCGCCGATGTGGTAGCTGTCTTCCAGGCCGATATTGCGCCAGGTGCGGCCCGCGTCCACGCTCTTGTAGACCCCGTCGCCATGCGTCGCATTGCCGCGCACGCAGGCTTCGCCCATGCCCGCGTAGATCACGTTGGGATCGGAATCGGCTACCGCCAGCGCGCCCACCGATCCGGTTTTGAACTGGCCGTCGGAAACCGGAACCCAGGTCAGCCCGCTATCGGTGGTTTTGAACACTCCGCCGCCCACCGCGCCGAAGTAGTAGGTGTCGGGCTGCGAGGGGACGCCGGCCACGGCCACCGAGCGGCCGCCCCGGAACGGTCCGATCTGGCGGAATCTCAGCGTATTCAGGAGGTCGGTCTGCTGGGCCGCGAGCAGCAGCGGAAAAATCACGAGCGGTGCGAGTTTCAAGGACTTCATAGTCTCGCATCGTACCAGAAGATCGAGGCAGACCGGGGACAGACAGCGAGTTTCCGGCAAAGGGCGCCGGAGGCAAACCGGGGACAGACAGCGAATGTCCGGCAAACGGCGCCGGAAATTCATGTCTGTCCCCGGTTTGTTCACAGGTGCACTCTGGGTTAACCTAAGCTCTCAAGGACAAAACATTGCTAAAGGCAAAAATCAGCGCGCTCGGCTGCTATACACCGCCGCGAGTGCTTACCAATCACGACCTGGAAAAGCTGGTCGAAACGAACGATCAATGGATCATGGAGCGCACCGGAATTCGTGAGCGCCACATTGCCCCCCCGGAGATGGCTACCTCCGACATGGCGATCGAGGCCGCCCGGTGCGCGCTGGCGCAACGCGGGGTGGACGCGACGGAACTCGACGCGATCATCGTCTGCACGGTCACGCCGGACTACATGTTCCCTTCCACCGCCTGCCTGGTGCAGAACGGCATCGGCGCCAAGGGCGCCTGGGGTTTCGATCTGATCGCCGCGTGTTCCGGGTATCTGTACGGCCTCACCGTCGGGGCGCACCTGGTGGCGGCCGGCACGCACAAGAAGGTGCTGGTGATCGGCTCCGACACCATGAGCCGGATTATCGATTACACCGACCGCGCGACCTGCGTGCTGTTCGGCGATGGGGCGGGCGCCATGCTGATCGAGCCCTTGGGCGAAGAGGATGGCGACGCCGGCTTCATCGATTTCCTGGGTGAGGTCGACGGCTCGGGCGGCGACTTTCTGAAGATGCCGGCCGGTGGCAGCCGGATGCCGGCGTCCCATGAGACGGTGGATCGGCGGCTGCACTACGTGCACCAGGAAGGCGGGCAGGTGTTCAAGTACGCCTCGCGCAAGATGCACGAAGCCTGCCGCGATTTGCTGGAACGCAATCACCTGAAGGTGGAGGATGTGGGCATCATGATTCCTCACCAGGCCAACATCCGCATCATCAAGGCGGCGGGAGACCGCCTGGGAATCGCGCCGGAGCGCGTCATGATCAACATCGATCGCTACGGCAATACCACGGCCGGCACCGTGCCACTGGCCACGCGCGATGCCATCTCCGAGGGGCGTCTCAAGAAAGGCGACATCGTGCTTTTTGCGGCGGTCGGCGCCGGCTACACGGTGGGCGCCAGTCTGTGGCGCTGGGCGTATTAAGGTGGGACAGGCCTCCTGGCCCCTCCTGGCCTGTCGCTAACCCGGTCCGATTTCCTTGATCCTGACGCCCACGGGCTTGCCGCGCGGCATGTCCAGTTCCAGGATCCCGCCGCGGTCGGCGCCGGTCTCGAAGATCTCTTCGTCGTCGATCTCCACCTGGTAGGAGTGTCCGGGCTGCAAGCCGAGGATGAACACGGCCTCCTCTTCGTCCAGCGTGAAGTGGAATTTGCGGGCGCGCCGCGCAAAGCAGATCATCGCCTCCTTGAGGGAGATCGGCGGCGAATCGAGCTGCGCGCCGAGCGGCGTGAGGCGGCCCCCGGAGAACATCTGGATCACGCCATCGAAGGAGCCGAACCACTCCGCGTCCTCCTCCCAACTGGAGCGCACGAAGAGCTTGCCGAAATCGGCATTGTGATAGATCAGGGGCACGTGGTAGTAGCTCAGGCCAGGCTGGTACGGGTTGGCCCACAGAAACTCGTAGGGCGCCCCGTAGGTGCCGCGCAGCATGAAGCGATCGTGCATCAGCCACCCTTGCAGCACCTGACTTTCGGCCGCGTTCACGTCGAGCGCCACCATGGCCAATTCCGCGGCGCGCGATAGAGCGGCAACCCGCAGGTCCGGTTCGCCGGTTTTCCTGGTGATGCCGATACGGTATTGGTTTTCCGCCGCATCGTAGGTGGCTGGATAATGGCTGAGCAGGTGCTCGATGGGGAAGTCCTTGAAGAAGCGGGGTACATTCTCCCGCAGATCGAGATTGGTATTGTCACGGACCGCGTGCAGCAACTCCCAAAGGGCGTAGGCGTCGTCGCGCGCCACCACGCTCTTGCCGGCTTGGAGCGCGGGAACCATCAGGCGCTCCCACCACTGGTGGACCGTGGTATCGAGGGCGCGCTGGGGCGCCTGGGGTGCGTGGTCGTAGAGGGCGATGGCCGCCAGCGTCCTGGAACGCACGGCGGGGATGCCCGCGTCGGAGGCGTCGGCGATGCCTTTGGCCAGGCGGGCCGTGAGATCGCGGCGCTGCGCGTCGGTAAGCAGGTCCTGGCACCAATCGAAGACCAGGGCCTGTTGGCGGAGGTCGGCGGCGGGGGTGAGCGCCCAAACGATGGCTTTTCGTCCGACATCGGGGTTGCCCGCGACCTGGAAGTAAAGCGCCGAGGCGAAGCCGGGCTCAGGCATCGGGGCGCCACCTGCCACCAGGGTCTCGAACTGCTGCCAGCGGGGGGAGGCGCGCTCGCGTTCCCGCTTGAGCAGACGAAGGCGCTGCGCGCGCAGAAAGAGGCGGGGATGCTCGGTGAACACCGCCACCGGGTCGTCGGTCGTTTGGGCGGCCAGCGTCGCACCAATACAGCAGAACGCGGCGGCCAGCCCGGTTTTGGACCTCATGCACTCCGATTGTGTCATAGCGACACAGGTCCTGCCCACACAGACCCCAACGCGGCACATATCGGCTTACACAAAATATTGATAGCAAAGTGGTTTAAAGAGATTGACAGATGGGTATCCGATTGCTATTTGTAGTGGTGAATTGGCGAAGTACTTTCAAACCTGCCCTCTGCTTTAACCGGGCGGATGGAAGAAGAGTGGGCCGAAGAAGACAGCGTGCTTGCGGGAGCCGATGTTTGCAAGAGTTTTAGCTCACCATTCTTTCTCTGTTGGTTATGGCAGAGGGGTTTTTTTGTAGAACGCATTTTTACGATCTCTCCGGGAGTCCTTGGGTAGCGGTAGTTATCTGGCGTTTCTGGTGAGGGAAAATAGGACGCGGACCTGACCAGGAATCGACAAGAATTTGGTTTTTTCCAGATAGCCCGACGCCGGATTCCCAGCCCAACCTGGGCGAGCCGCATCGAATTCAGTCCCGAAGGTCTGGGGATTGAACCGATGCGGTTTTTCTTTTTGGGGAGATCAGAAGCTCAACGTGCCGGTGCGGGGCACTTCTTCGGGGTTGGGCAGGTAGAGCGTCTTGCAGTGCTCGCAACGGTAGATTTCCACATCTGCGCCGAACTTTTTCTTGACTTCCTCGCCGAAAAAATACCAGCGCTTGAGATGGCCCGCGCAGAGCTTTTCCTTGGCGTCCTTCTCATTGCAGGCGCGCATGCGGGGCGTGCGGAGTTTCACCTTGGTACCGTCAGAGAGCGTGTCCACCAGCTCGGACACCGGTACCGGCTTGTCGGAAGCCGCATATTTCGGGTTCGCCATATTTAGAACCATGAGTATAACGCAAACCAGCGGCAGACCGGGGACAGACGGGACTGACAGCGAATTTCCGGCGCCCTTTGCCGGAAATTCGCTGTCAGTCCCGTCTGTCCCCGGCGCGAGCAGTTATAATTTCTGCGCAGGAGGCAATGTACCGTGACGCTGCGTTGGATTCCCGTTCTCGTATTGGCCCAACTGGGCACACTTGGCCCGATCGAGGCTCAACAAAAAGGCCAGGAACACTGGGTGGCTACCTGGGCCACGGCGCAAACGCTGGTCCGGCAGGCCCCAGCGAGGCCGCCCGCCACACCGGCAGCCGCGCCCGCCGGCCCCGCCACTACCCCGCAGGCCATCGGCGCGCAAGGACTCCGCAATCAGACGGTGCGCATGATCGTGCGTACGAGCATCGCCGGGCAGCGATTGAGGGTCCGCCTGTCGAACGCCTTCGGCGGCACGCCGGTGGTATTGGGCACGGCGCATCTCGGCATCCGCGGGAAAGAATCGGCCATCGTGGCCGATTCGGATCGCGCCCTGACCTTCAACGGCAAACCGGGGTGCACGATCGGACCCGGCGTGGTACTGTTCAGCGATCCGGTGGACCTCAACGTCCCGGCCGTCACGGAGCTCGCCGTGAGCCTCTATTTCCCCGGCGAAACGGGCCCTCCCACGGTCCACTCCACCGCCCTGCACAACACCTACATCTCCAAAGAAGGGGACGCGACGGCGAAGGCCGAGATTGCCGACGCCGTGATCACGCAGTCGTATTACTGGCTGGCCGGCATTGACGTGATGGCCGCCGCGAAGGCGGCCGTCGTGGTCACCTTCGGCGATTCGATCACCGACGGGGCGCGCTCCAGCAACGAGACCAATCACAGTTGGCCGGCGCTCCTGGCGGCGCGTCTGGCGGCCAACAAGAAGACGGCGAGAATCGGCGTGGCCAACGTGGGAATCGGCGGCAATCGCGTGCTGCGCGACGGGACGGGCGCCAGCGCCCTGGCGCGCTTCGACCGCGATGTGCTCGGTCAGCCGGGCGTGAAGTGGGTGACGCTGATGGAAGGCATCAACGACATCGGCCACATGGCGACGGCTCCGGCGGAGGCAGTTACCGCCGAGGAACTCATCGGCGCCTACAAAGAGTTCATCGAGCAAGCCCACACCCACGGCATCCAGGTGATCGGCTGTACGCTGACGCCGTACGAAGGGGCCGGCTATTCCCGTGAGGATGGAGAGGATATCCGCGCGGCGGTGAACGCGTGGATCCGCACCAGTGGCGGGTTCGACGCGGTGGTGGATTTTGAGGCGGCCACGCGCGACGCGGCCAATCCCAAACGCTTCCGCGCGGATTTCGATCCGGGCGATCACCTGCATCCCAACGACGCCGGGTATCAGGCGATGGCGAATGCCTTCGACCTGGGGATCTTCACGGGGAAGGCAGGGCGTAAGAAGTAAGCGGAAGGCGGAGAGAGAAGTCCGAGCTTCGCTCGGATTGGCAGGCTGAAGCCCGCCCTACCAAAGCATGCCCCCATGAACGGGGGCATGGCAGCCTGAAAGGCTACGCTACAAGAAACTGGACTATAAGGCCCGATTAGATGAAGTCGTTTGACGCTGGTGGGGCAGGGGCGTAGGATCGACTCGGGATTTTTATGAGACTTGCCGCAGTTGTGTTGGCGATACCGATCGTTTGTGCCAGTCCCGCCACCGCGCAGACTCCGGTTATTAACGGCGTTGTAAGCCAAGCTTCACTTAGTACTCCGGTCTCTCTCGGGATGCCTGTACTGGTGAACGGTTCGAATGTGGCGGCAATGCCGACGGTCCGGGGCCAAAAGTTCCGCTAACGTGCGGTTCCGTCTCGGTAACTGTGGATAGTCGCACGGTGCCGGTTCGCAGTGCTTACCCGACTCAGTTGGTACCTTACATTCCGTCCGACCAGGCCATCGGGCCGAGGACGACATCCATTACGACTGGCTGCCGACGCAGTTGGATGGCGTGAATGTGGCGATCAACGGCACGCCGGCGG